>DATLCA010000104.1:0-3837 GCA_035526605.1 Pyrinomonadaceae bacterium
CACATCGATGACCGTGTCGCCTTCGCTGGTGTGCTCGGGCTTCGTCCCGACCTTCTCTTCGAATACATCTTTGTCGATCGAAGCAATACGAGCGATCTCATCTTGGCCTTCGCCGGACCACTCGAGCCCGATGCCGATATGCGAGAAAGCAGTTTCGGCAAACTCGCGGACCGAATGTGTCTCGCCGGTCGCGAGAACAAAATCGTCGGCCGCTTCGTGCTGAACGATCCGCCACATGCCTTCGCAAAATTCGGGAGCGAAACCCCAGTCGCGCTTTGCTTCCAGACAGCCGAGCGCGAGACACTTCGATTCTCCCAACGCGATACGGGCAACTTCGCGCGTGATTTTTTTCGTAACGAAGGTTTTGCCTCGCCGCGGGGATTCATGATTGAACAGGATCCCGTTCGACGCAAAAATCCCATAAGCCTCGCGGTAATTCACGATCGTCCAGTACCCAAAAAGCTTTGCGACGCCGTATGGCGAGCGAGGATAGAAGGGGGTCTTCTCCGTCTGCGGGATCTCCTGCACCTTACCGAACAGCTCGGACGTCGACGCCTGGTAGAACTTGACCTGGCGAAGTCCGGTTTCGCGTATCGCGTCGAGAAAGCGAAGTGTGCCGAGCCCATCGACCTGGGCCGTGTAGTCCGGAATCTCGAACGAAACTTTTACGTGACTCTGGGCGGCGAGGTTGTAGATCTCATCGGGTGCGATCTTCTCGAGCAAACGGTTGAGGCTGCTCGTATCGATCAGGTCGCCGTAATGGAGAAACAGGCGCTCATCCAGGATCTCCGAATTTTCGTAAAGATGATTTATCCGGCCCGTATTGAACGAGCTCGACCGGCGGATTATCCCGTGGACCTCGTATCCCTTTTCCAACAACAACTCCGTTAGGTAGCTGCCGTCCTGCCCGGTGATGCCGGTGATCAAAGCTTTTTTCATAGAGGAAAGGCATCAGGCCGGGACCGTTGTGCGGCCCGCCGGCAAATGCCGCAGGTACCATTCGTAAACTTTCTCGAGCCCGTCGCGCAACTCGATCTTGTGTCGCCAACCCAGCCCCTGCATTCGCGAGACATCCAGAAGCTTCCGCATCGTCCCGTCCGGCTTCGACTCGTCCCGGACGATCTCGCCGTCGAATCCGACAATTTCTTTTATCGTTCGCGCGACTTCGATAATCTCCTCATCGACGCCGGTCCCGACGTTCAAATGCGAAATGCCCTGATCGTAGATCTGTGCAGCGCCGACGTCGTTCAGTGCGAACAAGATCGCATCTGCGAGATCATCGACGTGCATGAACTCGCGCCGCGGGCGACCGCTTCCCCAGATTTCGACGCTCTTTTCGTTTCGCTCTTTTGCGTCGTGAAACTTGCGCATCAACGCCGGAATAACGTGCGATGTTTGCAGATCGAAATTGTCGTTCGGGCCATACAGGTTCGTCGGCATCAACGAAAAGAAATTGCTGCCATGCTGGCGAAAGTAACTTTCGCAAAGTTTGATGCCCGCGATCTTCGCGATCGCGTAAGGCTCGTTCGTCGGTTCCAGAAAACCCGAAAGCAGCTCTTCCTCACGCATCGGCTGCGACGCCTGCTTGGGATAAATGCACGAGCTGCCAAGCAGAATCAACTTTTCTATCCCGGACTCGAATGCTGATCGAATCACATTCGCCTCAATCATCAAGTTTTGATAGATGAAATCCGCCCGGTATGTATTGTTCGCAAGAATCCCGCCAACCTTCGCGGCCGCGACGATGACGATCTCCGGGGATGCCGAGGAAAAGAAATTCCGCACCTGGGCCTGCTCCGTCAGATCGACTTCTTTGGAAGTCGGCGTGATCAGATTGGTGAACCCGTCGCGCGTCAGAGCCCGCACGACCGAGCTTCCCACCATGCCGCCGGCTCCGGCTACGAAGATTCTTTTGTCTGACCCGATCATCCTACAAAACTCGTCTGAAGTTCGAACTTGCGCAACAAGACCGCCTTTTTCGAACGCGCGGTCTCAAAAGGCGGCCGTAAATTTTTACTGCTCGTCGCTCGGCCGATAACTGTTGCGGTGGTAATAACTCTGGTAATAGTAGTAGTTATCCTGCGAGCGAAGATTTACATTGTTCAGCACAACGCCGAAGATCTTCGCACCGACATCCTGCAGCAACTGCCGGGCGCGTCGCACGACCTGACGCGAGCTCTTGCCCGAGTGCACCACAAGGATCACGCCATCGACCATCGAAGCGATCAAAACACCGTCGGTGAACGAGGTGATCGGCGGCGAATCGACGACAACATGTGTGAAGTTCGCGGAAAGCAGCTTCAGAAGATTTGCCATCTGCTCCGAGCCGATAAGCTCCGCCGGGTTCGGGGGGATCGGACCGGACGTTAGCATGTAAAGCTTCGTCTTCTCATCCTGCTTGATGACGTTCAATATTTCCTTCTCGGTCAGCTCCGCGGAAAGTATCGTGCTCAGACCATCTCCGTTCTCGATATTGAAGACCGAGTGCAACCGGGGGCGACGCATGTCGGCGTCTATGATCAGAACTTTCGCGCCGGTCTGCGCCAAACTGATCGCCGTGTTCGTTGCCGTCGTCGTCTTGCCTTCGGACGGCAAACTTGACGTGATCAGCAGCGACTTCGGGGCATGTCCCGCGGTCGACAGAAGTATGGAAGTACGCAGCTGGCGATAAGCCTCGGCCAGCGCGGACCGCGAGTCGGCGTAGATGAGAAGCTCCGAATTTGCGGGATTCGCAGGATCGTCGCTCTCTTCGTTGGCCGCCCCGACAAGCAGCAGCTTTCGTTTCGGTATCGAGTCGATCGTCGGGATCGCCGCGAGTGCCGGGAGCTGCAGATACGTTTCGATCTCTTCGGTGGTGCGGATCGTGTCGTCCAGATATTCAAGGAAAAGCGCGAGGCCCATTCCGAAAAGCGTTGAAAGAAAAAGTGCCGCCATCACCGTCATCAAACGGCTGGGCGAAACGGGTTGGTCGGGCGGTATGGCGAATCCCGCCACACTGATATTGTTGTCGGACCCCTGCGACGCAACATCGTTGGAGCTTTGCTGCTTTCTAAGGTTCTCGAGAAATCCGCGGTTCGTATCGATCGTCTGTTCCAGCAGTCTTAACCTTACGCCGCCGACGTTCTGAACCTGGGCTTCGTTATATTGCGCGTCGTAAGCTCCGCGAATCTTGTCTTCCTCCGACTTCGCCTGGACATACTTCGTTCGCAAATTATCGACAAGAAGTTTCGACGTCCTCTCGCGAAGGCTTTGCACTTTAAGCGTGTTGTCTTCGACAACCTTTCCAACCGAATCTTCAAGACTTCGGATCTGTGTGTCGATCTCGACTATCTCGGGCGCCGATTCTTTATATTCCTGAAGAAGCTTCGCGCGCTGGGCACGATAATCGGCAATCTTCTTTTGAGTGTCGTTGCGGACGGCGAGGATCGCGGTCTCGCGATCCTGGATAAATTTCTGATTCTCGGCTTCCGCGAGCGCGTTGATCGCTTCGGGAGAATCCTTGATCGCCATGTACTGTGCTTCCGCATTCTTGCGCTTGTTCTCCGCATCCAGCAGTTGCTTGTTCAGGCCCGCGAGGCGGTCGAGGACGATCGTTTGTTCGTTATTAGTTTTGAGTATCCCCTCGCTTTGCTTCAGCTCGACGAGCTCGAGCTCGCCCGCGCGAATTTCGGACTGGAGATCCGTGATCCGCTTCTGAAGAAAGTCACTCGTCTTTCTGCTCGTTCCCGAGCGCTTGTTTTGATTAGCTGTGACGAACGTCTCGCCGATCCAGTTCGCGACAAATGCCGCGAGCTGCGGATTCGTGTGTCGGAAAGAGATCTCGATAAGACGTGTGTC
>DATLCA010000105.1:0-23991 GCA_035526605.1 Pyrinomonadaceae bacterium
ACACCCTCCCTACCGGTCGGGTTTCCGCCTTTGATTGTGCGCGGATCGGCGAGCTTTGCATTGATCTGTTTATAACGCTCCAGGTTCCGGAGGTTCTCCGGGCTCGAGATCGTGGCGTAGACGAACGGTGAGCCCATCGTCGACTTGCCGATCTCCTCTAACATCACTCGGTCGCTCGCCGCATCGAGCCTCTTGAAGTAATCCACGATGCTCGCCCAGCTCGCGAGCTTGCGATCGTCACCGGGCGTGAAGCCGACTGTGTCTTTAGGGGCGGGGATTTGCGCAGCGACTGTTATCGCTAGCAGGAGAAGTAAACCGCAGAGACGCAGAGACGCAGAGATTAAAGTCATGTTGGAAGTTTATGACGAAACGACCCCTCGTGAAAATAAGAGCGGTGGCAACAAAAAAGCTCCCCTCCTGGTTTAGGAGGGGTGGCAGCCGCTTCGGCTGACGGGGTGGTTGTTCTGGAAGAATCTGATTCTTAATGAACTACCACCCCGCCGATGAAGCATCGGCACCCCTCCTAAACCAGGAGGGGAGCCTGCGGAGGAGTCCGTCTACTACTCATCGGCAAATGACTAAGGACGGACTGCCTCTGTCCATTGCCTTTTCCGGCCCGGCAATGTAAATTCCAAAGCAGAACTTTCCCGAACGAACTGCATCATAAAGAGATATGTCGTCCTCACCCCCGAGCGGCGATGAGCAGAAACAACCAGGAGGCCTTTTGGGATGAAGAATCCATTTCTCGAGAATTTCCGCCCGTATATTCCGGACGAGTCCGGGCTGCGGGAGCTGACGATTTTCCCTTTGATCATCGGCACGCTGCTCGGCATCATTTTCGGAGCGTCCTCGCTCTACCTCGTACTCAAGACCGGACTGACCGTGTCGGCGTCGATACCGGTCGCCGTGATCGCGATCACCGTCTTCCGACTGTTGTCGAAGATCGGCATGCGCGACGCGACGATCCTCGAAGCTAACGTCATGCAAACCGCCGGATCGGCCGGGGAGTCGATCGCATTCGGCATCGGCGTGACGATGCCGGCGATCATGATTCTCGGGTTCGATCTGGACCTGAGTCGCGTCATGCTTGTCGCCATCATGGGCGGCCTGCTCGGCATCCTGATGATGATCCCGCTTAGACGTGCGCTCATCAAGGACCAGCACGGGTATCTCAAGTATCCGGAAGGCACCGCGTGTGCCGAGGTGCTGAAAGCGGGTGCGTCGAAGGAATCGCGCGAAGCATCGATCGAGAGCCATCTGTCCGGGGACGACTCAGCCGCGCTCCAGGGCGGCAAAATCATCACGGTCGGTTTCATCATCGGCTTCATTTTCAACTCGCTGATGAAGGTGCTGTTCTTCTGGAAAGAATCGCCGGGCTACGACTTTTCGAAACGCGGCTTCAACGGCGGCTCGCTCAGTTCGGATAACGACCCGACCCTGCTCGGCGTCGGGTACATTATTGGGCCCCGCATCGCCGGCCTCATGATGGGCGGTGGCGTGTTGTCGTATCTGGTTCTGATTCCGATGATCAAGTTCTTCGGAAGTGGGGTCGTAGGCCCGGTCGCTCCCGAGATCAGCACCCCGATCGGCGAGATGTCGCCGTCCGCGGTGCGCAGCGCCTATGTCCTTTATATCGGGGCAGGCGCGGTTGCGATGGCGGGTATCATTTCGCTTGCACGGAGCTTACCGACGATCGTACACGGGCTCAAAGGCGGCCTTGCGGATCTTCGCGGCGGAACCGGATTGAACGGAAGCACACCGCGCACCGATCGCGATCTTTCGATGAAATGGGTGATCGCGGGCGTCATTGCTCTGATCGCGGGAATCATGCTGTTCCCGCAACTCGGGCTGAGCGTCTTCCAGCATCCGTTCGTTTCATTCTTCGGTGCGATCCTGATCATCATCCTCGGCTTCCTGTTCGTGACCGTCTCTTCGCGACTGACCGGTGAAGTTGGATCGTCGTCGAACCCGATCTCGGGTATGACCGTCGCGACGCTGCTCATCACATCACTCGCATTTCTACTCTTAGGTTGGACGGCGGCGGACCCGTATTTCATCACCGCACTTTCGATCGGCGGTATCGTTTGTATCGCGGCTTCGAACGGCGGTACGACGTCGCAGGATCTGAAGACCGGCTTCTGGGTCGGCGCGACGCCGAAGAATCAGCAGATCGCGATCCTCGTCGGTGCGCTCGCGTCGGCACTTGTCCTTGGCTCGTTGCTCATCATGCTCAACAACAACGAGACCTATTACCAAAAGATCGACGCGGCGAACCCGGTCTCTTCCAAGGTCGTCCTAGAGGACAAGCTGTTCAAGCAGGATGGCAAGTTCAAATCCGAGACCATCACGAACGGCAAGTACATGGGCGTCGATACGAGCACGTATCGGGTCTGGCAGAACACCGAACCGAAAGAAGGCCAGGTCGGAAAATATCTGATCGGGACGGATGGCAAACCGGCTTACTTCGTCGATCCGGGCATCAATGGCGTCCTCAAGAAGGACGACGAGGGCAACGACCTGACCCGTTATGACGCACCGAAGGCGACCCTGATGAGTTACATCATCAAGGGCGTGCTTGGTCAGAATCTTCCGTGGGGCCTGGTAATCCTTGGGGCGATGCTGGCGGTCATGCTCGAGCTCGCAGGCGTTCCGTCGCTGGCATTCGCGGTCGGGATCTATCTGCCGATCTCCACGTCGTCGCCGATCTTCATTGGCGGTATCGTCCGTTACCTGGTCGATATCTATCTGAAGCGAAAGCTTTCCACCAGGAATCTTACGGAGGACGAGATCGTCGCGGAGACGGATAAATCGAACGGTGTCCTGCTAGCCTCGGGATACATCGCCGGCGGCGCGATCGCGGGAATCCTAATAGCGCTGTTCGCTGTTCAGCCGAGCCTGAAAGGAATTCAGGACGCGGCGGAGCACTGGGCGAAAGGCGGAAATCCTTTCTTCGCTGGAGACTGGTCGGACGCGCTCGGTATTTTGCCGTTTATCGTGATCGCCGTGATCCTGTACTTTGTCGGACGGGAGAAACTGCTCCGGGGACGCGGCGCAAACGACGGGGAACCGGCGGATGCGACCGAGGTCCGCGAAGGAAATCTCTAAGGCGTGTTTCGGGCTCGCGAATGCGAGTGGAAAGAGAAAGCCCCGGGTGTGAGCTCGGGGCTTTCCGTTTCCGCACGCTTCGCGGGCTACGGAGACCCGCATTTCCAAGACAAAAAATTTCTTCCCTAACTCCGAACCCGCAGGCTATAATCCTAATGGCGTGTCCTTTCCACACTGGACGTTAATTCGCCGACAATCTTTCCAGTTTCAGGTTTTCATCTCGGAGTAACAATTAATGCGAGCAGTCTTTTCGAAGATCGGTTTGATCATCTGCGTTCTTTCGACTTCTCTTGTCGGCGGCCACGGCTGCTCGAACGCGGAATCCAAAGCTTCAGCTGAAATCGCCAAAACTGCGGCGGCGGCAGAAACAACGGCATCTAGCGCGGAACCATTTGGCGGCGGTGCAACGATCGACATAAAACCGAATTCGCCCGCGGATACGGTGCGGGCCTTCTACGGGCATTTGCGTGACAAGCGGTTCCGCGAAGCCCTGTTTCTTACAAACCTGCGCCCGGCCATCGAAGGCCTGACGGATTCCGAGCTCAAAGAATTTCAAGTCGACTTTGAATCGATCGCAAAGTATGTACCTGCCCAAATCAAGATCAATGGCGAGATCGTCTCCGGCGGCAACGCGTCCGTGACGGCTAAGCTCCCAAACAAAGACCTCGACAAAGAAGAAATACAGGAGATCAAACTTCGCAAGAACGGCGAGGTTTGGGTCATCCTTACCGTCGACGAATCCGCGGAAAAGAAGATCAAGCAGGAAGGGAAGAATTATTTCCGCGAGCTTCGCATCGAGACGCACCAGGATGAGGCTCGCGAAATGCTCGACCGGGTCGCCAAGGCCCAGATCGCGTTTTCGGCACTGAATCAAGGCCTTTACGGGGACATGGACGCGTTGGTAAAAGCCAGTTTTCTCCCGGAAGATATTCGGTCGAGCGAGTCGACCGGTTATACGTATTCGGTGTCGCCTTCCGGCGACCGGAAGACTTACTCGGCAGCAGCGGTACCTGCCGTTTATGGAAAGTCGGGAAGGCTTTCGTTCAGGGTCGAGCTGGACGCGGACAGCCAGGCCCACCTTACCAGCCGCGACGAAGGAGCCGGGAAAGTGAAATGATGGAAGGCCTCGGCCATTGAACGTTTAATTTTAAACGGAACCCAGATTCCGTCCTGCTCACCGAACCCTCTGGACTCTCCGAATCTCAATTAAAAGGTGGTCCCCCGATGTTAAGAGAAATAGTTTCCAAGTTCAGCGTTTCGTGGATAGAGAGACGAGCTTCGGTACGTAAAAAATTTGAGGTCCCCGTCAAGGTCTGCTTCGCCCCCGAAAAGAATCCGCACAACCTCACGGCCTCATGCGACGAGGCGTTCCTTTCCGGTGAGACCGTGGATCTCAGCGAAAGCGGCATCGCGTTTGTTGTTTCCTCGATCCGCATAAAAGAAAAATATCTGGTCGGCCAGGAGCGGGTCCTGAACGTCGAGCTCGACCTTGCCGGCAAGAAAGTCAGGATGCGCGTGCTCGGAAAACGCTACGAGCGTGTGGGCATTCACGCATCCACCGAGAGATACCTGGTTGGCGCGGCGATCGACGAGATGAGTCCCGACGACCGGCAAAAGTACGACTACTTTCTGCGGAACGGAAACAAGCTCTTGAAAACCGCAGCCGTGCCGGCGTTCGAGATGGGTGTTGTGGATTAGTCGGCCCGGTTCGCCTCGATTTTAGCACCAAAGATGCGGCCGTAATGTAGCCAGGGCCAACGGCCCTGGAAATACCAATCAAAGGTGAGCCGCAACACGGCGGAGTAATGAAGATTTACTCCGCCGTGTTGCGGCTTTTGATTTGGAATGTGATGACCAGGGGCTTTATCCCTGGCTAAATTACAACCGCACCTTTGGTGCTTAGAGACCCGCGTTCTTTTCTTTCGCGTCTCGTTCGTTTAACTTTGAGCACATGAAAGACGTCGTTCGAATTGGAATCATCGGAACCGGTTTCGCGCGCAAGGTTCAGATACCTTCGTTTCAGCTGTGCGAAGGAGCGGAGGTAGTGTCGATCGCCAGTGCGTCGCTCACAAACGCAAAAGCGACCGCCGAAGAATTCGGCATCGACCACTTCACTGCCGACTGGCGCGAGACAATCTCTCGCGATGATGTAGATCTCGTTTGCATTACGACGCCGCCGAAATTTCATCGTGAGATGACGCTTGCCGCGATTCAAAACGGGAAGCACCTCCTGTGCGAAAAACCAATGGCGATGAATGCTGAGGAAGCAAGGGAGATGACCGAAGCCGCGCGCGGCGCCGGTGTCCTGGCATTGATCGATCACGAACTTCGTTTCCAACCCGGCCGCCTGCGTGCCTACGAGATGATCCGCGAGGGCCTGATCGGGAAGATCCGTCACGCGAAATGTCATTTCCAGGCACCGCATCGAGGCGATCCGAGCCTTCCGTGGAATTGGTGGTCGGATGTCGAACAGGGCGGAGGCGCGCTGGGTGCGATCGCGTCGCACGTCATCGATTCGTTCCACTGGTTTCTTGGAACGACAGTTTCAAGTGTCTCCTGCCAACTCCAATCGCACATTAAAGAACGCCCGACGTCGGACGGCGGGATGCGGCCCGTCACGAGCGATGACGAATCGCTCCTTATACTTCGTTTCGCCGAGGGCGATCTGCTGGAGGATGCGACGGGCCTGGTGTCGGTTTCGATGGTGGAATATCCAAAGTACAAGCACCGGGTTGAGCTCTACGGCACGAAAGGCGCGCTTGCAGTTGAGGCGCGCGGCGAAGTGTTTTTCGCCGAAGCGTCCGACACGGAATGGAAGCAAGTCGGCGTCGATTTCGGCCCTCCGATTCCGGGTGTCCCCGATACCGGCTTCTCGAGCGGCTTCACGATGTTCGCGCCAAAAATTGTTGAAGCCTTGCGCGAAGGCCAAACCGAAATCGAGCACGCGGCAACTTTCGAAGATGGGTTAAACATTCAACGTGTCCTGGATGCCGCTCGGGAATCAGACCGGACGCAACGCGTCGTCCAGGTTCGCCGGCACGGAGCCGCGGCGTAGTCAGACTATTGCACGCCACACCGCCTTACATTAAGATTTGCTAGTCTCAATTCCGAAAGTCGAAGGCCGCGCTCCCGCTCGTCCGAGTACCGGTGAATCGTCAAATCTCTAACAAGATATGGGCTCGGGTCCTGAACGGTATCGGGTGGACCTGTCTGCTTCTGATGCCGGTGTTGCGCGCCGAAACCCTGCCGTTCAAGTCTTACACGACGTCGGATGGCCTGGCCCATGACCGCGTCAACCGGATCGTGCGGGATTCGCGCGGATTTTTGTGGTTCTGCACCTCCGAGGGGCTTTCCCGATTCGACGGTTACGAATTTAAGAACTACACCGAGGACGATGGGCTTCCGCACCGCACCGTGATGGATTTCCTCGAGACACGTTCTGGACAGCTATGGATTGCGACGAGCAACGGTTTGGTTTTCTTCGATCCTCGGGGAACATCGGCCCGAAGATCGGAACGGATCGTAGGTGACGACACGGGGCACACGCCGATGTTCAGAGTGGTCCGGCCGACGTCGATGAAATACCCGCAGGCGGTATGGGTCGTTCAAGACCTGATCGAGGATAGTCGCGGGACGATTTGGGTCGCTTCATCCGACGGCCTCTACAATTTAGATAAAGAGCCCGGATCGCTGCTGCAACGTTTTGATGTCCCCGCGTCGGTTGAGAATGGGAATGAAGATTTCTATCGCCTTCTGGAGGACCCGACGGGGGCGATCTGGGCCGCAACCCAGATGGGCCTTTACCGGATCGGGTCGGACAGGTCCAGCATTCAAACGATTCACCCCAAAATGAGGGCGGGATCCCTCCTTTTGGACCACGAGGGCAAGGTCTGGGTCGGAAGTGTCGGCGGCATAGAAGGGCAAATCGGCCTTCATGTCTATACGCTCACAGAGAGTGAGGCGACCAGGATAAGAACGTACCGAAAGCGGGACGGCCTCGCCGATGACATATGGTTGAACTCACTGCTTCAAACTTCCGACGGCAGAATTATCGTCGGGCTCGGCGCGGGCCTATGCGAATTCGCACCGCAGCCGGACCCGAACTTGCCCCAGTTCCGGATATTGTCCAAGCAGGACGTAGTTGAGCTAGCCGAAGACATAAGCGGCAATGTCTGGCTCAGCACGAACTCCAGCGGGTTGCGCAGGCTGGCGCGCGGGGGATTCGTCAACTTCACAGAAGCCGACAATCTGCGTGAGAGACGCATCAACTCAATCGTCTCGGGAACCGACGGTCACGTTTATGTTCTCTCCGAGCTCAACAAGATCTATCGCGTCGATGGGAAGTCACTAACAGGTGTCCTTCCGCGCAACATGGATATGCAAAGCTGGGGACGAGGAAACGTAACCTTCCGAGACCACACCGGCGCCTGGTGGATCGCCGGCAACCTCGGCCTCCAGCGTTATCCGCCCGTCGAGAAGCTCGAAGATCTGGCAACACTGAAACCTCAGCGGACCTACACGACAAAAGACGGACTTTTTACGGACGTCATTTTTCAGCTGCTTGAAGATTCCCGCGGTGATATTTGGATCGGCACGATCGGCCATCCCGTCGAGTCGCTTCTGCGATGGGAGCGTTCAACAGAGACGTTGCATCAGTACACGGTAGCGGCCTACGGGTTGCCGCCGGGTAACCCGGTTACCGCACTTGCCGAAGACCATGGAGGAAATATATGGATAGGGTTTTACTCCGGCGGAGTGGCGCGATTTCGTAACGGAAGATTCGAGCTTTTTGGGGACGCGGACAATCTTCCGCTGAGCTACATAGGCAATATTTTTACAGACTCTGCCGGGCGTGTCTGGATCGCGACCAGCAGCCGCGGGGTCGTACGAGTCGACGAGCCGACAGCGGAAAAAGTCCGGTTTGTGGATGTGACGACGCAGCAGGGACTGTCCAGCAACCAGGCCAACTGCACGACAGAGGACGATTTCGGTCGGATCTACGTGAGCACCGGACGGGGCGTCAACCGCCTGGATATGAAGACGGGCAGGATCAAGGTATTTACGATTGCCGACGGCCTGCCTGAAAATATAGTGACCCAGTGCCGCCGCGACCGGGAGGGCGCGTTGTGGTTTGGAACGTGGAACGGATTGGCGCGATATGTACCGCCCGCCGAAGAGCTCCACCAGGCCCCTCCGGTTTTTCTTTCGGACCTTCAAGTCAACGGCGAGCGCTTTGATAACTTGTCCCAGCTCGGGGAAGCTCAGCTCGAGAACCTCCAACTCGAACCGGAACAGCGTCAGCTTCAGATCGAGTTTTTTGGACTAAGCCTGGGCGTCGGGGAAAGCTTACGTTACCAATACAAGCTCGGGGACGGCGAGTGGAGCGAACCGTCCGAGCAGAGAAACGTGAATCTGAACCTCTCGCCGGGAAGCTACAATTTCCTGGTCCGTGCCATCACTGCCGAGGGCGTAGTTAGTGATAATCCGGCACGCGTTTCTTTCGCGATCGCTCGTCCGGTCTGGCAGAGATGGTGGTTTTTGTTCATCGTTGCGCTGGCGCTCGCGGCGACCGGATATGCGATCTATCGTTACCGGCTCGCGCAGTTGTTGAAACTCGAACGCGTCCGCACACGCATCGCATCGGATTTGCACGACGACATCGGATCTTCTCTGTCGCAGATCGCTATCCTCTCCGAAGTGGCGCGGCACAAAGCGGGAGACAACGGAGCGAGAGAACCGCTTCGCCTCATCGCGGACACTTCGCGCGATTTGGTCGACTCGATGAGCGACATCGTGTGGGCGATCAATCCGCAAAAGGATCACCTGAGCGATTTGATCCACCGCATGCGGAGATTCGCCGGCGACACGTTCGATTCGACGGGTGTCGGTTACAGATTTCATTTCGACGACACGACGCGTGACATTGCCGTCGGCGCTGATCTGCGCCGGGAGATCTATCTGATCTTTAAAGAGTGCGTGAATAATACGGCGAAACATTCGGCGGCGGAGGAAGTGTCCATCTCGGTCCTGATAGATGGGGAGCAGGTCACGACAGAGCTGAAGGATAACGGGGTCGGGTTCGATGTTCAGGCGGCATTAAACGGAGAGGTAAAAGGCTACGGCGGAAACGGGCTCTTGAATATGCAGCGGCGTGCGGAGCGGCTCGGCGGAAAGTTCGACATTGTCTCTGCCCCCGCCGAAGGAACGACCATAATATTTTCTATCCCGACGGCCGGCGGCCCGGACCGCCTTCCGGGGCTCAGAACAAGCCTACGTAATCGCGTAGCGCGTTCCCGGCGCTCCTGAAGTAGATTGTAAGCGGCAATCAACAATGGACACACAAACTGAAACTAGCCTCATAAAAGTAGCGATCATCGAAGACCGGCGCGAGATACGAGACGGTCTGGCCACGCTTATCGAATTTACCGACGGCTTCAATTGCACCGGCAAGTTCGGCTCGATGGAGGAAGCCATCGTGCGGATCCGGCACAACGTTCCAGATGTCGTTTTGTCCGATATCGGCCTGCCCGGCATGGACGGCATTCAAGGGGTGCGGCTCCTCAAAGAAGAACATCCTGAGCTGATAATTCTGATGCTCTCCGTGTACGAAGACAACGAGCGCATCTTCGACGCGTTGTGTGCCGGGGCGGTAGGTTACCTGCTGAAAAAGACGCCGCCGACGAAATTGCTGGACGGAATCAAGGAAGCTATGGCCGGTGGGGCGCCGATGTCGCCTGAGGTTGCGCGGCGTGTTATTGCCTTGTTTCGCGACGTCCGGCCGCCGGAGCGCGTAGACTACGATCTGTCTCCGCACGAGCTTCGGCTTCTAAAATTGCTTGTCGAAGGGCACAGTTACAAGACCGCCGCTACCGAGCTGCGGGTTTCGGTCAACACCATTTCCTTCCATCTCAAAAACATCTACGAAAAGCTGCAGGTCCATTCGAAGAGCGAGGCCGTAGCGAAAGCGTTGCAGAACCGCCTCGTCTAACTCGTCTGGTGTGTCTATCGAGTCTGGTGAGTCTGTCGAAGTGCATCGATTCTCTGTCTGCCCGGACACGAGCATTTTTCCACATCGCCGACGTTTTGGAATTGCCATTGGCGACTCCGCTCCGAAACGTCGAACGAGAGCTCCGGCTTAACCGACTCGATAGGCTCGTCAGACTCAAGACCCCGATAGACCCCTCAGACTCCGCTCTCCACCCGACTCAAAGTTCCTACCTGAATACGTGGTGAAACTCTCTTCTCGAATAGGTAAATTCATCGCCGTGAACCTATCCGAAGGAGAAAATAAATGAAAACCACACTGCGACTGAACAATCTTTTAATCAGCTTAATTTTAACAATCATGTTTTTTGCGGCGGCCGCACAGGCGGCGACGTTTCAGGTGACGAACACCAACGACAGCGGCGTCGGCAGTCTCCGGCAGGCGATGATAAACGCCAACAACGACACCAACACGAACAGTTTTATACTTTTCAATTTTGCCGGCGGCGGAGTCCAGACCATAAATTTACAATCGCCGCTTCCCGTCGTAAGTCTTGACCGCGCCGAGTGCGGCGTCGTGAGAACGCTGACGATCGACGCTACTTCGATGCCTGGATATGCGGGCATTCCGCGGATCGAGCTGAACGGAGCGAGTGCCGGCAATGCAGCCAATGGGTTATCCATCGCGCGTGGTTTGGTTACCGTGAAGGGAATCGCCATCAATCGTTTCGCACTGTGGGGAATCTACGTTGCTAACGAAGGCCAGGCGAACCCGCAATGTGCGCCGCCGGGAACCTTCGATCCGCTCGCGAACCTCAACCTCTACGGTTCCCGCATCGGAACAGACGCGAACGGAACGCTCGATCTCGGAAACGGGATCGGTGGAGTTGTTTTGAATGTAAATTCGGGGCCCTCGAACTTCGGCGGAAGTACAGCGGCCGAGCGAAACATAATCTCCGGCAACGGCGGTGACGGCGTCTACATTCCCAGCGCTCATGACGTTCACTTCCGCAACAACTTAATTGGGACAAATTCGGCGGGAACGGCGGCGCTGCCGAACACGGGCAAGGGAATAAATGCGGTGTCCATCTGGGACATCTACATCGGCACGGGCCTGAGTGCTGATCGCAACATCGTATCGGGGAACGGCGGCGACGGCATCAACATAACCGTGCAGCCCAACCGGTTCGGTGAGATCAAAGGAAATTATATCGGCACAAATCTCGCAGGAACCGGGGATTTGGGAAACGGCGCGAACGGCGTGGTCGTCAACGGTTCAATCAACCCAGCGGGTTTGCCGGACGTCCTCGTCGGCGGCCACTTGGCGGGTGAAGGAAACGTGATTTCGGGAAACACCGAAAACGGCATCCGGGCAAATTCTCCCAGTCTGAAAGTTTACGGCAATCTCGTAGGAACAAATGCAGCAGGCACCGCCGCGGTTGGCAACACCCTTGACGGAATCCGCGTCGTTCAGCGCGCCGAAATCGGCACTGCGACTTCCGGTTACGGGAATTTCATTTCCGGCAACGGTGACGACGGTGTGCAGTCCGATTTCGGCGCCTTTCACACGGGCACGAATATCGTGGGCAATCGAATCGGGATCGGTCCGTCCGGCCTGGTATTACCAAACGGGGGAAATGGCGTCAGGGTCAACAGTGATTACACCGACGTTTGGGATAACGTTATCAGTGGGAATACCGACCATGGCGTTCTGATAACCGGTTCTCTCGAAAACGAGCTAAAGAGAAACTTTATCGGCACTAACTCCGCCAACGCCGATTTGGGCAACGGGGGCGACGGTGTGCGCGTGGCATTCACAGTCGAGTCCGCGCAGATCGGCGATGCAGGCGGCTTCGGTAACGTAATCGCTTACAACAACGGCGATGGCATAAACCTGCAGCCCGGGTTCGCCGGCGCGGGTGCGCACAACGTTGCGATCCGCGCAAACTCGGTCTATTTGAACTCGGGCCTCGGCATCGATCTCGGTCCCACCGACGGCGTTACGCCAAATGACCAGGGAGACGCGGATTCCGGACCGAATGGTGTGCAGAATTTTCCGGTCCTGCAGGCAGCGTCCGCTGTGGCCATCAACGGCACTCTGAACAGCACCGCGAACACGCAGTTCGTCATCGACTTCTATCGTGTTGATTCCTGCGACGCATCCGGCTACGGAGAGGGCAAGTACTATCTCGGTTCTACCAACGCAACCACGAATGCGTCCGGCAATGTCAATTTCACCGGGACGAACTTTAATCTCGTGCTCGGTCAGACCGTTGTCGCGACTGCTACGACCTTTTCGACATTTCCATACGAGACTTCCGAATTCTCGCAGTGCCTTGTCGTGGCCCAAAACCCAGGCGACGTGAAACTGAGCGCGGCAACCTATAGCGCGAACGAATCCAACCCCACCGCGGTAATCATCGTCACCCGCAACGGCGGCAGTAGCGGCACTATTACCGTCGACTACTCGACTTCCAACGGAACGGCGATAGCCGGCCAGGACTACACGGCGACCTCGGGCACGCTGACTTTCGCAAACGGCGAAAGTGGGAAACTGATTTCGATTCCCATCATCAACGACGCGTCGGACGAGCCCGACGAAACGTTAAACTTCACGCTTTCAAATCCGACCGGAGGCGCGACCTTACTGAATCCGTCAGCGGCCGTCGTGACTCTGAGCGACAACGACAATCCTCCGACCGTTTCGGTGAATGACATTTCCGTCATCGAGGGCAACGAGAATCTGACGCCCTTCACGTTTACTATCAGCCTTTCTCAGGCCTCAGCCTTCGCGACATCGGTCAATTGGTCGACCGCGGCCGGCACCGCGAACGCGACGAGCGATTTTCAGACAAGTAGTGGAACCGTAAACTTCGCGGCCGGTGAGGTATCGAAGCAGGTCACCGTCCAGGTCTACGGTGAAACGCTGGTCGAGATCAACGAAACGTTTAGCGTAAACCTGTCGACGCCATTGATGTCAACGATCGGCGACGGCACGGGGATAGCGACAATTCTCGACGATGACAGCCCGGGTAAATTCTCGTTCTCGCTCGCACCGTACAACGCAAGCGAGGCGAGCGGTCCGGTGACGGTCACGGTCGTTAGAACTAACGGCGGCGCGGGAACCGCGACGGTCGACTACGCGACCAGCGGCGGCACTGCGACTCCGTTCGCGGATTTCACCCCCGCCTCCGGGACGCTGATCGTCCTCGATGGTGAAACGCAAAAAACTTTCACCGTCCCCGTTCTGGAAGATCAGATCGCGGAGCAGACAGAGTCGATCAATCTTGTCCTCTCTAGTCCTACAGGCGGGGCGACGCTCGGCGTTATGGCGGCGGTCGTCAACATTCTCGACAACGATTCGGGCACGCCGCTGGCGATCTCGGGTGCCATCAAAAAGAGTGACAACACGCCGCTCGCCGGGGCGACCGTGAACTTGACGGGCACCCACAACACGACGACAACGACGGATGCAAACGGGGAATATAGCTTCTCGAGTCTTACTCCGGCCGGCAGCTACGCGGTCACGCCGTCGGCGATCGGTTACACATTCACTCCGATCAATCATCAGTACGCGAACTTATCGGCATCGGTCACGAACGCCAGGTTCACCGCGACACCGGCTCCGTCACGGGCGCTGCGCGTCGTCGGATCCGACACGATCCCCGGCCAAACCGCAACGGCAATCGTCGAGCTCGTCGCGCAGGGTGACGAGAATACGGTCGGATTCTCATTGAACTTCGACCCGGCTGTCCTCAGCAATCCCCAAGTGGTGTTGTCGGGTGACGCTGCTTCGGGATCGCTTATCGTCAATGACTCGCAGGCGGCCGGCGGGAAGCTCGGTGTCATTGTGGCGATGCCGGCGGGCCAGGTGCTGACCGCGGGTACTCGGCAGGTCGCATCCGTTACGTTCAGCTCGGTGCAGACAAATCTGTACAGCACGCCACTTAACTTCGGCGACACTCCCGTTCAGAAACAGATCGTAAATGTGAATGCCGACCCGTTGCCTGCCGCTTATACCAACGGCTCGGTGACATTCGCCCAAGGTTTCGAAGCAGATGTCGCTCCCCGTCCCACCGGCTCGATGAATGGGTCGGTCACCGTCGCGGACTTCACGCAGATCGGTCGTTTTGTCGCGGGTCTCAACACCCCGGACCAGACGAACGAATTTCAACGATCTGACGTCGCTCCGCGAATATCGAAGGGTAACGGGCTGCTGACGGTGAGCGATTACACGCAGGCCGGGCGGTACGCCGCGGGACTCGATCCGGTGCAAACGGCCGGCGGAGCCGTCGCGGCGAGCCTTGCCGCACCGGAGCTGCGTGAGGCCAGCTCACCGGAGAGCACGCTGCGCACGATCAAGGTCGTGGACACCCAGACAGGTCCGGGCCTGCAGGTATTCGTTCCGATCAAGATCGAATCGCAGGGCGACGAGAACAGTTTCGGGTTTAGTCTGGCGTATGACGGGTCGAAGCTTTCGAATCCCGTGATCACGCTTGGAGCGGACGCGCCCGGCGCGACATTGATCGCGAACACCACTCAGGCCGGGAAGGTCGGCGTCTTGCTCGGCTTACCCGCCGGAGCCAGCCTCGCCGCGGGCGAGCGGCATCTTGTATCGATCCGTTTCGACGTAGCGGCGAATGCAGCCCCGGGGCAGATCCCGCTCACATTCGGCGATCAGCCGATCGCTCGGGAGGTGGTGGATGCGGATGTCAACGTGCTGGTTTCCGGATATACCGACGGTTCAGTGACGGTACTCGGCCCGACGGCGGCGCCCGTCAGCGTCGGCGGGAGAGTCACCGATGCGGCGGGCCGCGGGATCGCCAACGCTATCGTTACCATTTCGGACAGCGACGGAATGGGACGGAAGACCGCTACAGGCTCCTTTGGTCTGTTCGCCTTCGAAGGCATCGAGATCGGCCGGCTTTATGTTCTTACCGTCCACTCGAATCGATACCAGTTCGATCCGGATACCCAGTTTGTGATGATTCGAGATGAGGTCGCGAACATTAATTTCACGGCCCAGCCACTTGGGACACCGCCGGGCCGGCCGGAGGAGGAACGGTAACGATGGGGCGCATACTAAAATCCGCCGTGCCGGTAATTTTCCTGGCACTCTTCCTCTTCCTCTTATTCTTTGCCCTGACGCGGACCTGACCGGCTAAGTCGGACGGCAGGCTATTCGGATCCGCCGAGCGGGCCTCCGATGATAACGAGGATGATCAATAACTGTTCAGTTGGACCCGGGCTTCGGCCCGGGCTTTTCCGTTTCGAGGACTACGCATTCCGGTAGTCGATCGCGTGTGAAACGCCTAGAGGCCCGCGGCCGGCCAAGCCGATTGTGGAAGAAGCGGGATATCTAGAAGCGCGGAGCTCCAAAGTTCCTACGTGAATACGTGGCGAAACCCTCGCAGCATTCTCCTATTGTCTTTCCAACGCCCTTCTGGCGAACCAAATTAGGAGAAAGCAAATGAAAAACTACGTATACATTCTATCGGTAATAATTCTGGCTCTAATGGGAGTTGGTGTTGCGCAAGCCGGAGGCGGTCCCTCGAACGATAATTTCGCGGGAGCGATGCCCCTTGTACTTACCCAGGGCACGGTCGGTGTCACGACAACAAATATGGACTCCTCGAAAGAAACGGGGGAACCGGATCACGCGGAAAATACGGGCGGCAAGTCAGTATGGTTCAAGGTCACGCCCGCGGTAACAACCGTCTTGCGGATCAACACAACAGATAACGCGTTCGACACGCTTCTGGCGGTCTACACCGGCCAGAGTGTCAATAGTCTGACGCGGATCGGCTTCAACGACGATTGCCACGGGGGTTGCGGCGGGGCCAGCACGGTCGACCTCATGGTCAATGGCGGAACAACTTATTACATCGCCGTCGACGGTTACAATGACAACGGAAACGCGGGTGCGGGAACTTTCAAGATTGTGCTCCTCGACAACGGTGTGCCGTTTCAGGACGACCTTTTAGGAGCCTACAATCTTGGCGGCACCCACTCCAACAGCATCGCCGGGACAAACTACGGCGCAGGCCGCCAGGCCGGTGAGCCCGAGCACATCAATTCGGTTTATCCGGGTGCAAAGTCGGTATGGTATCGCTGGACCCCGACGGGTACCTTCGGGGCTTTCTTCGAGCTTACGGAGAACTTCAATTCGCAGATCGCGGTCTACAAATCAAATACGCAGGCTCCGACCTTCGCGAACCTGACGCGTGTGGCGTGGAATGTCGACTCGAGCGGGGACTCGACAACAAAATACCGGGTAAAGTTTTTTGCCGAGCAGGGCACCTATTACTTCATCTCGATCGCCGGTCACAGCCAGAACGCGCAGGCGCCGGATTTCGGGAACTTCCAACTGCGGTACGGTCCTTCGCGGATGCCTTACTCGATGGACCTCGACGCCCGGAACAGCAAGGCGTCAATCTCGGTCTACAGGCCGTCCGAAGGAAATTGGTACAACATCGCCGCCCTTGGAAACTCGGCTTACGGCATTCTCAGATGGGGCTTGAACGGCGACGTTCCGCTGGCGGCCGATTTTACAGGCGACGGTCAAACGGAAGAAACCGTCGTCAGAAACGAGAACGGACAGAAGGTCTGGTATATCCGAACAACGCCGGCTCCAACAATAGTTCAGTGGGGACTGGCATCGGACAGAGTCGTAGTCGGCGACTTCGACGGCGACAGCCGCGCGGATATGACGGTCATTCGAAACTCGGCCCAAGGATTTCTCTGGTATGTGCGTCAAAGCTCAAACGGGGCGCTGCGGGTTTTTAATTTCGGCACGACAGGAGACCGGCCGATTCTCGGTGACTTTGACGGCGACGGTTCGACCGAGGTATCGGTGCTTCGTAATACTTCCGGCGGTCTTGTTTGGTATATCCTCCACAGTTCCGCGGCCAACAATTTACCCTATACGTCTTGGTCGGCGGTCCAATTCGGGCAGGCGCAGGATGTCGCTGCGAACGAAGACTTCGACGGAGACGGGAAAACCGACATCGCCGTTTTCAGACCGTCGACGGGTACCTGGTTTATTCTTCAAAGCAGCAACGGCCAGGTTCGCATTGACGCCTTCGGGCTAAACGGTGACAAGCCGCAGCCTGCCGACTACAACGGTGACGGAAAGGCGGACCTGTGTGTCTTTCGCCCGTCGGACGGAACCTGGTATATCGCACGACCGGCCGGCGTTCCGGGTCAGAACTACGATGCGCTTCGGTGGGGAACGGCGACCGACATCCCGGTCACGTCCTTAACAACACTTTCACAATAGAGTTTTCGCAAAAGAAAAGGGGCTGTCTCGAAAGAGGCGGCCTCCTGTTTTTTAAATTGCCACTAGCTTTAGCTAGTGGACAGATTGGAAAAACAGAAGGCTTTAGCCGAATCGGGGGGAAAAACATTTCCTCTCGGCTTCAGCCGAATTCCGCTAAAGCAAAGAGGATAGTTGTTTTTTTATTCTTGTTCCGCTGAAGCCTTCCTCGTGGATTGCTACCTCCAGCTAAAGCTGTAGGCAATTTAAAGAGATACATCTTTTTGAAGTGCTGTGGAGTTCTACTTCATGTACCTATCCAAAAAATCGGCAACGAGCGGGTAAAGCTCGAGCCGATTTTTTAGTTTGGAAATGCCGTGTCCCTCGTCGTCGTAGAGTTTGTATTCGACAACCGCGCCGCGATCCTTGAGTGCTTTCACGACCTGCTCGGCTTCGGTGTAAGGAACTCGGGGATCGTTCTTTCCCTGAATGACGAACAGCGGGGCTTTAATTCGGTCGATCTTTTTGATCGGTGAGATCGCGCGGAGGAAATCGATATCACGGTCGAGCATTCCGTACTCGACCTCTCGCTGGCGCCGCCGATAGCCGGATGTGTTCTTGAGAAAGCTTTCCCAATTGACGATGCCGACGGTGTCGACGGCCGCGGCCCAAAGTTCAGGATAGAGTGTGATCGCCGCGAGGGTCATGTAGCCGCCGTAGCTTCCGCCCATTACCGCGATTCGCTTAGGATCCGCTGAGCCATTTGTCACAAGCCATTGTGCCGCGTACGCCAGGTCCTTTACCGAGTTCTCCCGGTTTTTTACGTCGTCAAGATGTGTATAGACTTTTCCGTAGCCGGTCGATCCACGGACGTTAGGTGCGAGCACGGCGTAGCCACGCGAAAGATAATACTGGTAGAGCGGATTGAAACCCGGCCGCTCTTGTCCCTCCGGACCACCGTGGACGCTGACGATGACGGGAATTTTCTTGCCGTCTTCCAGAATGTAAAACCTGTCGCCCGGACCAGCAGGCCTCTTGGGCGGTACGGAGTATCTTCCAAAAGAAATGGATTGTGTACCTTTCGCCGCGATCTGATACACGTTGCCGGCGTTGACGGGTAGGTAGTACCACCCGCTCACGTCAAGGCCATCAAAACTCTTCCATCTGACAAGCTTTGGCGCGACAAAAGACTCCTGAGGAATCCCCGCGCGATCGCTCTGAGTTAACTGCTTGAGCGCTCGCGTCTTCAGATCGTAAAGCCAAATGTCCCCATTGTATTTGGAAGAGCTGAACGAGAACGCGAGCTTGCTCTGATCTTTCGAAAGGGTCATACCCCCGACGGTGCCGCGTTCAGGTAACGTATCGATCCTTTCCGCGGTCTTCGAGATCGTCGAGATCAAAGGCTTGCCGCCCGTTTCAATTTTTCTCAACCAGATCTCGGAAAAACCTTCGCGGTTTACCGTGTATGCGATCACGCCTCCGTATGGCTGCATCTCGACTCCGGAGACGTCCCACGCGGCTTCATGAACGATCTTTGTTTCGCGATTCGCGGCGCTCCAGTCGTCACCGGCCGCATTTGTTTTTCGCATTTGCGCGAGCCCTTGAAAGTCGCGCTTGTCGTTGGTTGTGAAGAGCAAACCGTCGGCAAGAAAGTTGACGTTGCCAAACTCGGAAGCGTCCGTGTGCGGTGTCAGGTGCACTTCCTTTTTGCTCGCGACATCGACCAAGTAAAGATCGTTGTCCAAACTTTTCTCAACGCCATCGCGCGAGATCACGATCTTCGTTCCCGCATCATTCACCGCTGCCACATCGGCGTTGCCGTCGTATTGATATAGAAGCTCTTCCTTTCCGCTGGCGATGTCCATCGAGTAGACATCAAAGAACGTGCGATTGCGTTTGTTGGATGTGTAATAGATCGTTTTGCCATCTGACGAAACCTCGGCGAAGTTGTTTCGAACTTTCGGGTCATCCGTCAGCGGGCGGACGCCGCTGCCGTCAGTCTTCATCCAAAAGAATTGGGTGTTCTCGTCACCACCGCGAGCCTTGCCGAAGATCAGCCCGGAGCCGTCGGGGAGCCAACGTACGAACCCCACATTATCCTCGTAATTCGTAAGCTGCTTAGGCGCTGCGCCGGTAAGATCGGTCGTCCAGACCTGCGAGGTCCCGGAAACATTCGTGAGATATGCGATACGGTTCCCGTCGGGCGAAAACGTCGGAGAGCCGGCAGACCTGATGCTCAGGTATTGCTGAATCGTGTACGGCTGTGCCGAAGCGGAGAAGTACAGAATGACCAGAACAAGAAAAGCGAGCGCGGACTTCTTCATAAGTTCTCCCAAAACGAAAATTGGATAATGACTGTCCGTCATTATCCAATAGTCCGTTGGAATTGTGCCAGCCGGATTAGAGTGTGATCTTTTTGTTCTCGCCGTAATCGGCTTCCTGGCCGGTTGCGATCGCTTTGACCATTCCATAAAGCTGGACGATCTTGCTCGACGGCGCGTCCCAGTATTCGGCCTGCTCGACCCGAATTTTTAGAAGGCAAAGATGCGGATCATCGAGCCCTTCCGGGAACCAAGCCTTGAGGATCGGGCTCCAAAGCTCCTCGATCTTTGCTTTGTCCTTTACAACTTCGGCGCGGCCCGAGATCGACAGATAAACATTGTCGTCCGGATTCGAGTACGCCGCGTTCACGCGACCGTCTTTTTCGAGCTCTTCCACTTTATGCGTGTTGTCGCTCGTGAAAAACCAAAGGTCGCCGTCGAACTCGAACTTCTGCGTCGACATCGGACGGCTGCGAAGATGCCCACCGTCCATGGTCGTCAGCATGCAGAAATCTATCCCGTGCGTTAAGTCCCTGATCTTCTCAATTGATTCTTCTCTATTCATATGTCCCTCGCTTGTACTGTTTCTAAACAGTCGCGAGAGACGGAGCAAGTCTTATTCCGTCCCCGGAACTTGAGCGCTTAACCCTAAAGGACATCGGGGCTGCTTTACCTCCGTGTCTTCTCCATACCTTCCGTATTTTCCGGGGAGGCATTAAAGCAGGAACCACAGAACACACGCCAATGCACGGAGAACACACGGAATTGCGCCGGACGCGGCACCATCGACTGCACGCTGGTATTCGATGCGACGCCGGTGTTCAAGCTAAGCATTCTGAGGTCGGCTGATAATTAATTTGTTCCTATGATGTGTGGTCGTGGACGATCCGCCAGACGTCGCCAAATTTTCTAAAGATTAATGTGAACTTGCCCTTAGGGTTGTCGTTCGCTCGGGTTAGGGCCCAGCTCCCGAGAACCACCGCGGCGTTTTTGGATATAACGTCGATCTGAAGGCCGGAGAACTTCAACGTTCCCATCTTTTCTTTTGAGTTGTAGTTCTTTCTATAGCGGTCGAGCGTCGGTTGCCAGCCATAGGTCACGCCGTCGCCCGACACGAAGACCAGATCTTTCGAGTTCCAGTAGCCGCGCATGAAACCCTCGACGTCCCCGCGGTTCCATGCCGCGGTTTGTTCGTCCATGACGGCCGTGATGTCCGTTTTTATCTTTGAAACTTCTTTCGCCGATTGAGCGAATGCCGGCACAGCCGAGAACAGCAGCAAGAGAAGGACGACAATTTTCATGCTGCGAATTATAGCAGGAAGATCGTGCGCCGATTCAAGGGCGAATGCGCGGCCGGCCGTCCGGCCGCGTGCCGGTCTCGTTTGAATGAATTATCAGCCTAGTCCGCGCCCTTCTGTTTTTCTGTCAGGGCGATACCCATCTTTTCGAGGGTCGACTGATTCAACGTGCCGGTCGCTTTCAAACCCTTAGCCTCCTGATATTTTCTCAGGCTCTCGCGCGTCGTGTCATCCAGCTTCCCCGTCTCCTCTCCCGAGTACAGCCCGCCTGTGCGAAGGAGTTTTTGCGCCTCGATGATCTGGTCCTTTGTGGCGCGAAAGATATTGCGTTTAGCTTTTTCATCACCCGGCGCACCGCCTCCGGACTTCGATTTCTTCGCGGACGCGTAGGAGTTGGCCGAGACGGGGACCTCCTTTTGTTTGTCCGTCAGCGAGATGCCCATCTTCTCGAGGGTCGCGCGGTTAAGTGTGCCCGTCGATCGCAGGCCGTTGTTCTGCTGGTAGGTCTTGATCGAATCGCGCGTCGGATCGTCGAGCTTACCCGTCGTTTCACCGGCATAAATACCTTTCGTTTTGAGCATCCTTTGCGCGGCGGATACCTGTTCCTTGTTTGCACGGAAAACAGGCCCCCGCTTCGCCGAGGTTCTCGACTCGGACGCAGGTTCGGCGGTTGTGGAAGTCTGGCCCTGAGCGGAAAGCGCGGCGACAGACAATAGAAAAACCAGTGGGAAGAAGTGGAGAGATTTCATATTGTTTCCTCTTTGTTTTGAATTTTCGAAAGTGAACGAGCAAAGCAGGAGTACGCGGGACACGTGTGCCCATCCCTAAAGAAAAAGCGTGCTTTGTCTGATCGAGCGAAGTATCGAATGATTTCGGAACTCAGTCAATATTTTTTCGTAAAACGTTCTGAATTGATCTGAATGTATGTCCATCGAAAGTGCGATCGAGAAGCAAATAAAAGAAGCGATGGCGCGTGGTGAGTTCGACAACCTTGAGGGAAGAGGTAAGCCGCTCGATCTCGAAGCATATTTCAACACTCCCGAAGATCTGCGAATGGCCTATTCGATGCTCAAGTCGAACGGCTTCGTGCCCGAAGCGGTGGAAATCATGAAAGAGATTTCCAGTCTGAAAGGGAAACTCGCGGCGGCAGAAGAGTCGGACGCGGCGGCGTTGCGAGAAAAAATAAACCTTCGCGCTCTGGCACTCTCGCTTCTTCTCGACAGACGCCGCCGTTAGTCCGGACTCATTGTTACACTCCGAAAACTCTAACAGCCGCCGGCTTTTACCCGGATCCGGCTTGCTAGCCTTTCATTGCTTGGCAGCGATTTTCAGAAAGGAGATCTTAACTACAATGAGAAGGCTTTTTACTACATTTTGCACGGTCCTTATTTGCACGGCCTCCGGGTTCGCCCAGAATAGCGACGACGGATACAAGAAAGGCGAATTGTTTGTCGGATACTCGAACCAGCAGGTCGATACCGGGCTCGCCGATTTTGAGGAAGACCTCGGGCTTGACCTGGACGACCACGAGAGTTTTCACGGCTTGAATGTCTCGGGGGTCTACAACGTGGGGCGCTATGTGGGCGTCAAAGCCGACGTTTCGGGTACGTATAGCAACCAGGGTTATACCTTTCAGGTGCCGTTGTCCGGTGGCGGGACCGGCAGCGTCGGATTCGAGACGAAGAGCGCGCTATATAACTTCCTCGGCGGAGTTCAGATAAAGAATAACTCGCACAGCGGCCGGGTAAAACCCTTTGCCCACGCGCTCGTCGGTGCCGCTCACACCCGCGTGAAGCTAAGCGGACTCGGATGCTCGGTGGGTGTCGATTGCACCGCATTCGAGGGCGGGTCGGAAACCAACCTGGCCGCCGCGTTCGGTGGCGGCGTGGATATCAAGCTCAACCGACGCGTGCAGCTCCGTGCGATTCAGGTGGACTACAATCCGATCTGGTTCGACGGCGGTCGCCAAAACAATATCCGCCTTGGCTTTGGATTTGTTTTTTAGCCGCATGACTCAATAGCGGAAATAGGATTCACCCCGCGAAATACGCGGAAGCACGCGAGGAAAGGGGCGGGCGCCGACGGCAACAACGACGAACGACCTTTGATTTTCTTCTTTCGCGTCCTTCCGCGTATTTCGCGGGCGAACCCTCCTTGTTTTTCAGCGCTTTTTGAGTGCGGCAACCTGCACCACCTTATCCTGAAAAAGAAGCTGGTAAAGCTCCGCTGCGAGTTTGGGGTTGTCCTCCCTCAAGATCCGGTACTGGCTCAGGCCCGCTTCTTTGTTCCGGTTCGCCGCCTGCGCGACCGCGAGATTGAAGCGTAACTCGCCGCGTTTCGGCTCGATCTCGACGGCCTGCTTGAAGCACTGGGCGGAGTCGGAATATCTCCTCAGATTAAAATAGGCAAGGCCGAGCGCGTTGAGGGTGCCGATGTCGGTGGGCGAATGCCGAGCCGCCTGTTCAAGGATCGATACGGCCTTACGGTTATCTCCGGTACGGAGCAAAGCGACACCATAGAAAGTTTGCGAATCAGAATCCAGGGCACCGAGCGCGATCAGTTTTTCGAAGCAGGTGAGTGCCTGCGCATTGCGAAGGACCATGACGTTTAGTGCGCAGAGCTGAACAAGCGCGATCGGCTCCCGGGGCGCGAGATCGACGGACCTCTGGGCCTCCGCGACCGCCTCGTTCATTCTGTTCATCCGTTCATACACGACACTCAGGTTGCGATGAAATTTTGATTGGTCGGGAGCGGCCGCGATCGCTCGCTGCAGGGCCTGGGCTGCTTCCTCGTACCGAGCCTCAGCCAAAAATCGCACCGCCGCATTATTAAGACCAACCGGATCATCCGAAGTGACCACCGCCGGCGCCGCGGGGCCCTTCACGGAAGCCGCCGATTCTCCGCCGGGTGAAAATGATCGCTCCGGGACGGTCGAGCCGCCCTGGCTATTTTCGACTTCGACACTTTCATTCTTCTCGTCGACGGGTGCTGCATGCTGCCGCGGTTGTACCGACGCTGCGCCTTTCAC
>DATLCA010000106.1:0-20554 GCA_035526605.1 Pyrinomonadaceae bacterium
TTGATGGCTGGAACGAGTGACGCGAGTGCCCAGGTTTGGGGTAGAAATAATCAGGCTCAGACGATTCGGCAGCAGCAAAGGCTTGAAAGGGAACGTCTGATGTGGGAGCGGGCCCGGATTCGCCGGGAGCGGCAGCGGCTCAACGCGATCCAGGGGCAGAACCGGTATCGCATCTATCGAAGCGGCGGTTGGTACAACACGGACAATCGTGGAGCCGAGCTTCTTCGGCAGGCGGTAAACGAAGGCTACCGGCAGGGCTTCAACGCCGGACGATCGGATCGCAACAGACGCGTGAATTCGAGCTGGGGCGGATCGAGCATCTATCGCTCGGGTACATACGGGTACCAGACATATGTCGATCGTAGTCAGTATCAGTACTACTTCCGGCAGGGCTTCGAACGTGGTTACCAGGACGGCTACAACAGCCGCTACCAATACGGAACGTATAGCAACGGCCGCGTGAACATTCTTAGTTCGATTCTCGGATCGATCTTGAATATTCAGCGATACTAAGCGTGAGTTGCTGAACCTCCCACAAAAAAGAACAAGGGGGAGAGGCCCTTCCGGAAGGAAGGGCCCTTTTTCTTTTAAATAACCTTGAGACAAACTCGAGTACAATTTCGCGTGTTTGACGGGAGAGTAAATATGAACACGCAACAAGCACCAACCAAAGTAACTTTACGAACCGGCCGGGCCAGCGAGGCTCAGGAACTCGGGCAGATTTGCTTTAAGGCGTTCGCCGCAATCTCGGCCGCGCACAATTTTCCGCCAGACTTTCCTTCCGTCGAAGCTGCCGCCGGATTAATGACAATGCTGCTTTCGCGCCCCGATGTTTATTCCGTGGTCGCCGAAGAAAGCGGACGCCCCGTCGGGAGTAATTTTCTTTGGAAGAGCGACGTGGTGGCGGGCGTCGGACCGATCACGGTCGACACTGCCGTGCAGAATTCGTCCATTGGGCGATCCCTCATGGAAGATGTTTTGAGACACGCGGACGAGCATGGAATCGTTTCTGTCCGCCTTGTCCAGGCTGCGTTTCACAACCGGTCTTTATCTTTGTACACGAAGCTCGGATTCAACACCGTCGAGCCGCTCTCGAACATTAACGGGAACCCATTGAACTTAAAGATCGAGGGTTACCAAGTTCGAAAAATGACGGCGGATGACCTACCAAGCGCCGATGCAGTGTGTCGTCGTGTGCACGGGCACACTCGACTCAGCGAAACCGCCGGGGCTGTGAAACAGGGGACAGCGATGGTCGTCGAGCACGAGGGACGCATCAGTGGTTACTCGACCGGCGCGGGATTCTTTGGCCACTCGGTAGGCGAATCGAATGAAGACTTGAAAGCACTCATCGGAGCGGCGTCAGATTTTGCCGGCCCGGGCTTTTTGTTGCCGACGCGTAATGGGGACCTGATGCGTTGGTGTTTGGAGCACGGGCTCCGGGTGATTCAGCCGCTGACGCTCATGAGTCGCGGAGTTTATCAGGAACCGTCGGGCGCCTTTTTGCCGTCTATTCTTTTTTAGACCGAATAAGCGCTGATTAATTTTGAACGAATCTCCCACCAGGCATAAATCTTGCTGACTTTTTCGGACGGGTACGACTGATCTTTTTTCGAACAGCAGGAGGGTTTGCCATGAAACGTGATTCTTTCAGGAAACTATTCCCTCTGGTTTCCTTCCTAATCGGACTTTTTTCGCTCCCGCCCACTATCTATTCTCAGACAAAAGTCATTTGGCAGAAGACAGACGCGGATCCCTACACCCACGTCACCTTTTCGCATGACGGAACCATCATCGCGTTGGGAAGGGAAGACAGCAACACGACCGACCTCCTGAATGCGTCCAATGGATCTGTGATAAGGCAGTTGACGACGTCGCACAACGCCGCGAACGTCGTGCGATTTACGAATGATGACCGGTACTTGCTAAGCGGTGTCGGTCACGGCGGTGCGGTGCGCACGCTCGCCCTGTGGGACCTCGCGAGCGGCATCCGGGCAAAGCTGCTCGGTGATCACACCAACGGTACCGACTCGTTGAGTCTTTCGCCGGACGGCCAGTACGCGGCGACCTCCGGTGATTTCGATCGTGAGATCAATGTCTGGCATGTCCCGGACCTCACATTGCTCGCTACTTTCTTCAACACAGATCCGGTGACGGGCGTCACGTCGCGGGTCAAGGATGTCGCCTTCTCGACGGATGGGCAGCGGATCGCTTCTGCAGATATCAACGGGGTTCGAGTGAGGAATGCCTTTTCGGGTGGGATCATTTTCGAAATCCCAAATGCCGAAGTAACGTCGATTGCCTATTCGCCCGACGGACTTTATCTTGCGGGAGCGGTTCCCAGCGAGCACGCGGTGAAATTATGGAATGCGGTGGACGGAACATTGATTCGAACCTTGAACGTAACTACAACATTCGATTTTCCGACGATCGCTTTTTCACCAAACGGCCGAAGTATCGTGGCAGGTTATAACACGGGTTCGGATGCCGGAGCTCTTTTGTTCTGGAGTGTATCCAACGGCAGAGTACTTTCTTTCGAGAATACCAGCGGGGCAGTGATCTCGGTGGCTTTCGCACCGACAGGTTCGACCTTCGCGTACACGCAGTTCGACGGGCGAATCGTCAAGGCAATGGCGCCGCCGATCTAACTATACTGGGGGTGTGGGCCGACCGGGGCGAAATGAATGCTTACGCGCCCGGTTTCATTCTTTTCATTTCCTCGACCGCCTTCTTAAATGTTTCGCCGTCGGCGAGGCGTTCGAAACAAGTGTCCGCCAAAGGGTCGGGGAGCTTCTCCCCTTTCGGCAACTTGTCTCTGAAGTTGTAAGCCGTCCTGAGTCGATAGAGAGTGTCGCTCTCGTTGCCGTCGGCTGCGTGGCTGCAAGCCAGCGTGTAATGAAAAATTGCGTTGTTGTAACTTTTCGACAGCCCGTACGCGATCGTTAGCCGTGCGTGCTCGGTGTCACCGGTTCGGATGTACGACATGGCGAGGTTGCGAACAAGGCCGTTCCGTTCTTTCTCGTCCAGCTTCGGTGCACGCTGTTCGATCTCGAACGCCTTCTTGTACGAGCCGAGCGCATCGGAAAAGTTTCCGGATGAAAACGCGGCGTCGCCGTCGTGCAAATACTCGACGACCGGCTTCTCCGGAATAAACGGCGTCGGAGTCGGGGACGCCTCACGCTCTACCCGATCCTTTGTCATGTCCGGGCCTAAGCCGCACGCGAGCGCGAATGTCGAAACGCAGAGTAAGAACAAAGGTAGCTTCATGGTCTTAATAGGCCCGGGCGAAAATAACCCTTCTCGTTGAGGGTGCGCCGGAGTAGACGCACACACCGCTTCCGTCCGATTCGCTAAGTGGGATGCATCGGATCGTCGCCTTGGTCTCGTCTTTGATTTTTTCTTCCGTTTCCGAGGTCCCGTCCCAGTGTGCGGATATGAATCCGCCGCGCTCGACCTGGGCTTTGAACTCATCCCATGTATCGACCGGGAACGTGTTGGCTTCACGGAACTCCAACGCACGCTGATAGATGTTCGATTGGATATCGACCAGCAGCTCTTTCACGTGATCGACGACACCGTCGATGGGTCGAGCTTCTTTAGTTAAGTTGTCGCGCCGCGCTACCTCGATCGTTCCGTTCTCCAGATCCCGCATTCCAAGTCCGAGACGAACCGGCACGCCCCGCAGCTCGTACTCCGCAAACTTCCAGCCCGAGCGCTGCTTGTCATCATCGTCGTACTTTACAGAGATGCCGGCAGATTTCAATTCCTCGAATATGGGATTTATCTTCTCGCTAATTTTTGCGAGGTCCTCGGGGCTCTTGTAGATCGGAACAATGACGACCTGAATCGGCGCAAGTTTCGGCGGAAGCACGAGGCCGTTGTCATCCGAATGCGCCATGATGAGCGCTCCCATCAAGCGAGTCGATGCTCCCCACGAGGTCGCCCACGGATACTCGAGTTGGTTTTCCTTATTCACGAACTTCACGTCGAACGATTTCGAAAAGTTCTGTCCGAGAAAATGCGACGTTCCCGCCTGGAGCGCTTTGCCGTCCTGCATCAAAGCTTCAATACAATATGTCTCGACGGCTCCCGCGAATCTTTCATTAGGCGACTTGAGACCGCGGATAACAGGAAGGCCTATCCACTCCTCCGCGAACGTCGCGTAGACGCCCAGCATGCGTTCCGTCTCCTCGATGGCCTCCTGCTCCGTCGCGTGGGCGGTATGGCCTTCCTGCCATAGAAACTCGGTCGTGCGGAGAAACAGACGCGTCCGCATTTCCCACCGCACGACGTTGCACCACTGATTGATCAGAAGGGGCAGATCCCTCCATGACTGGATCCAATTTTTATAAGTGTTCCAGATCACCGTCTCGGAGGTCGGGCGGATGATCAATTCTTCTTCAAGCTTCGCGTTCGGGTCGACGATCAATCCTTTTCCATCGGGATTGGCTTTCAAACGATAATGAGTGACGACGGCGCATTCTTTCGCAAAGCCCTCGGCGTGTTCTTCTTCCTTTTCGAGAAACGATTTCGGGACGAAGAGGGGGAAGTACGCGTTCACGTGCCCCGTCTCTTTGAACATGTCGTCGAGCGCTCGCTGCATCTTCTCCCATATCGCAAAACCGTACGGCTTGATCACCATACAGCCGCGGACGGCGGAATTTTCCGCGAGGTCGGCACGTTTGACGATCTCGTTGTACCACTCTGAATAGTTCTCGCTTCGTTTTGGTAGCGCTTTACTCATAAAAATCTACATCTAACATTTGGTGCGGAACGAAAATAATAGAGCAAAAGCAACCTTGTTACAATTTGCGGAAATCCGCGCCATTCGCTAGTCTTTGGTCTTGCGCCAGCACTAGCTTCTTTGTATGAGCGAGTTCAAACTTGACTTCCGGGACACGGCCACCGCTTTCGTAGATAAATCCGACTCCGAGCTAAGGGAAAAATACCGCCTCTTTAAAATGCTGAGCTCGCCATTCCTGAGCGCCGTCGGGACGCGTGCCGCGAGATTCGCACTTTCGCTCGGGCTGCCGGTCGAGGGGTTGATCAAGAGCACCATCTTCGAACAGTTCTGCGGCGGCGAAACGATCACCGAGTGTGAGGGTGCGATCCGGCGCCTGGGCAGCGCGAAGATCGGTACTATCCTGGACTACTCGGTGGAAGGGAAAGCGACGGAGGCTGATTTCGACAATACGCGCGACGAAATAATGCGCACCATCGAGCGCGCGAAAGACGACCCGAGCATTCCCTTTGCGGTTTTTAAGGTGACGGGCGTCGCTCCCCTCGGCACGCTTGAAAAGATCAGCAAGAAAAGGAAACTCGACGCAAAAGGCCAGGCGAAGTGCGAGCGCATTCACACCCGCGTCAACGAGATCTGCGAGTTCGCACACTCACTCGGCCAGCCCGTTTTCATCGACGCGGAGGAGAGCTGGATCCAGGATGCCATCGACCGTCTCGCGACCGAGATGATGGAGAAATACAACCGCCGGGCGCCGATCGTATTCAACACACTCCAGATGTATCGGACCGACCGCCTGCGATATTTGCGCGACGCTCGCAAGCAGGCCAACGCGGACGGGTACATCCTCGCCGTAAAACTCGTCCGCGGGGCGTACATGGAAAAGGAAAGGGAGCGGGCCGCGGAGATGGGATACGAATCGCCAATCCAACCCGACAAGAAAGCGACCGACAGAGATTATAATGCGGCGCTCGAGTACTGCATCGATCACCTCGAAGACGTCGCGTTCGTGGCGGGGACCCATAACGAACGCAGCACGCAGCTTCTGGCGCAGATGATGCACAAGCGGGGCCTGCCGCACAATCATCCGCACATTTTCTATTCGCAGTTGTACGGGATGAGCGACAACCTATCGTACGTTCTCGCCAAGAATGGCTACAGTGTTTCGAAGTATGTCCCGTACGGACCGGTCGCGGACGCGGTCCCTTATTTGATCCGGCGCGCTCAGGAGAACACATCGGTGACGGGTCAGGTAAGCAGGGAACTCGAGATGATCGCGATCGAGCTCGAGCGACGACGGTCAGCGTAGTCCCAACAGAAGTCTGATCGAGCGGTCGTGAACTTCCTTATTTCCGGAAGCCTTCCAGGCGTTGTAACCTTCCAACTCTTTTTCAACCAAAGGAACATTTCGCAGACGTGCGGTCTGCGTGCTTTCGAACGCGTGGTTGGTGAGCGCGAGATGGGGCCTTTCGGGTGTAAGGCCCGTAGGATTTTCCAACGCGGCATCGGCCGTTTCAGGGTCCAGATAAAAGTCACTATATGCGGCGACGTGCCACACGCCTTCGGACGCGTCGACGTCCAGAACACGCAGCAAAGCGTAACCGCTTTCTAGTTGAAAGATCAGAAAATCCCCGGGTTCAAAATCGTGCACCATTATCTGCGAGGTTAGCATAAACATCCCGGTGCGGTTAAAATTGTCGGCCATGGATCACAACTCAATGCTCGACATCGCCATCGAGGAAGCGCGTCTCGGATTGTCCGAGGGCGGAATCCCGATCGGCGCGGCTTTGTTCGACGGCGAAGGAAAACTCCTGGGGCGCGGGCACAACCGCAGGGTGCAGGAGAACGATCCGTCGATCCATGGCGAAACCGACGCGTTCCGAAAAGCCGGCCGACAGCGAAGCTATCAAAACACGATCATGGTCACGACCCTCGCGCCCTGCTGGTATTGCAGCGGCCTTGTCCGGCAATTTGGTATCGGCACGGTCGTCGTCGGCGAGTCTGTAAGCTTTCAGGGCGGGATCGACTGGCTACGGGAAAGCGGTGTAACAGTGTTCGACATGAACTCCGCGGAGTGTATCGAGATGATGGCCGGCTTCATCGCCCGGAATCCGGAAATATGGAACGAGGACATCGGAGAGGGGTGAGCCACTCCTTTGCAGCCCACGGCGTAAAGAACTACGTGGTCCTGGTTATCCTCACCCATAACCTCGAATTGCAGATGTGAACGCCGAATGCGAAAATACACTTTTGTTTTGGTACTCATATTTCAGACATATAGGACAAGGAAATGGCAGATAACAAAGAAGCGGTAATCATCAGTGCGGCGCGTACGCCGACCGGGAAATTCCAGGGGGCGTTGAAAGGATTCACGGCGCCTGAATTGGGCGCGATCGCGATCAAAGAAGCGGTGAAGCGCGCCGGCGTCGATCCGGCGAAGATCGACGAGGTAATCATGGGCTGCGTCGTTCAAGCCGGCATCGGGCAGGCTCCCGCACGGCAGGCTGCGATGAAGGCGGGACTGCCTCCGGAAGTTTCGGCCCTGACGGTCAACATGGTTTGCGGATCGGGTCTGCGTGCGGTCGCACTCGCTTCTCAATCCATCAAGCTTGGCGACATGGATTTCGTGGTAGCCGGCGGGATGGAATCCATGTCGAATATTCCGTACGCGCTGCGTACCGCACGCGATGGTTTCCGGATGGGAAACCAGGTGGCTACGGATTTAATGATCCACGACGGGCTCTGGTGCCCGTTTGAGGATTGGCACATGGGAAACACCGGCGAGGTGGTCGCCGACAAGCATCAGATCACGCGCGAGATCCAGGACCAATTTGCATACGATTCGCACCGCAAGGCACACGAGGCTCATACCAAAGGGTATTTCAAAGACGAGATCGTGCCGGTCGAGATCCCTCAGAAAAAGGGCGACCCGGTCGTACTCGATTACGATGAGCCCGTGAGATCGGATACTACGATCGAGACGCTCGGCAAGCTGAAGCCGGCTTTTAAGAAGGATGGCGGAACGGTAACGGCCGGAAATGCTCCGGGCGTCAACGACGGCGGTTCGGCACTCGTCGTCACCTCCATCGAGCGTGCAGAGGAACTTGGTGTTGAGCCGCTCGGCCGGGTGGTTTCGTACGCGGTGTCGGGAATCGAGCCGCGGCTTATAATGCTCGCGCCGGTCGAAGGTGTGAAGCGTGCGTGCGCGAAGGCTGGATGGGCGCTCGAAGATGTCGAGCTGTTCGAATTGAACGAAGCGTTTTCCGTCCAGGCTCTCGGGGTGATGAAGGAACTCGGAATAAATCCCGAGGTCGTGAACGTGAACGGCGGAGCGGTCGCGATGGGACACGCAATCGGAAATTCCGGTGGCCGGGTGCTCACGACGCTGCTTTATGAAATGAAACGTCGGGGTGCAAAGCGCGGCGTCGCCGGATTGTGTTTGGGCGGCGGGAACTCGGTCGCGATGGCGGTCGAAAGACTATAGTTTCGAAAGTCGCCTGTGCCTCTTGCAAGGTTTCTTTTTCGCGACAGGCTTGCACAATTCGTAATCGCTGTGGATGCGAGACGTTTCACTGGAGGGAACAATGATCGCGAAAGAACAAAACAAACTGGCGGGAATTTTCTTGATGGTACACGGCGGGCTTCAGGCCGTGGTCATGTTGCTCCTGGTGTTGATCTACGGCGGGGTCGGCGCCGGTTTGTCTCTCGGCGCGAAAACGCAGGAAGAACAGATTGTTGGGCTGGTGTTCATAGCGGCCATCGTCCTGATTCTTGCCCTTTCGCTCGTCTTCGTCCTGCCTCAGTTAATCGGCGGGTGGAAGATGCTGAAGGAACGGCCTAACGCCCGCACGTGGGGTATCATCGGCAGTGTCGTGTCATGTCTGTCGTTCCCTCTCGGAACGGCGGCGGGCGTCTTCGGCCTAGTGTTTTTGTTGGGTGACGAGGGTACGCGCTTTTATCTCGGCGGCGGAAATCAGTATCCGGCGAACCTGCCTTCCCCTCCGCCGCCTAGTGGTTGGCAGTAACTTCGAGGTATAAGGCCCCGGCGATATTTCTGCGAAGGAAGACTGCGTCCCCGGCTTGCGATGGCAGGGAGGATCAGAGAGTGGGCGGCCGGATACAGTTCCAGTCGCTCATTTGTTTAAGTAAAGCGATCCGGTAAATTTTAAGAAATCTCAAAAATAGGAAACGAAACAATGGCAGAAACTATTGGAGTTATCGGTGCGGGCACGATGGGGAACGGAATCGCCCAGACGGCCGCCGGTGCGGGGTTCGATGTTGTTATGTGCGACGTCGACCAGAGCTATCTGGATCGCGGCGTCCAGAACGTGAGCAAGAGTCTGGATCGGTTCGTGAAAAAAGAAACGATGACCGAGGAACAAAAAGGAGATGTGCTCGCGCGAATAAAAACGACCACGTCTTTGGAAGATCTGAAGGACTGCTCACTGATCGTGGAAGCGGCGACCGAGAACTTCGAGATCAAGAAACAGATCTTCGAAAAGCTCGATTCGATCACCGGGCCCGACGCGATACTATCATCGAACACATCCTCGATATCAATCACGAAGATCGCGGCCGCAACGAAACGACCGGACAAAGTCATCGGCATGCATTTTTTCAACCCGGTCCCGCTAATGAAGCTCGTCGAGGTCATCCGCGGTATTGCGACGTCGGACGAAACTTACGCCAAGGTGAAATCACTTTCGGAACAGCTCGGCAAGGTTCCGGTCGAATGTAACGACTATCCCGGCTTCGTCTCGAATCGCGTTTTGATGCCGATGATAAATGAGGCGGTCTTCGCGTTACACGAAGGCGTCGCGACGAAAGAGTCCATAGACGAGATTATGAAACTCGGCATGAATCATCCGATGGGACCACTGACGCTTGCGGATTTCATAGGTCTGGACGTCTGCCTCGCGATCCTGAACGTCCTGCACGAGGGCATTGGCGATCCGAAGTATCGTCCCTGTCCGCTTCTGAAAAAATATGTGGACGCGGGCTGGCTCGGCCGGAAGAGCGGGAAAGGCTTCTACGATTACGCACAGTAAAACCGCCCGTTATTGCATCCCAGAATTGCCGCTTGCCGCATCTTGCCGAGAGCGGTTCAAAACCAAAGCACCGTGAATTGCGTAAGATCGTAAGACAATACCGGCCAAAGGATTCTTATGAGAAAGATATTTTTGACGCTTCTGATCACAGCCTGCACGGCGGCCGCGGCCCTCGCACAGGTGAAAGTGGCGCCGCTCGATATCAAAGAGCGCGTCCTCGCGAACGGGATGAAGATCGTTTCGGTTCAGGACAACAGTAGTCCGACCGTCTCCATCCACGTCTGGTACGACGTCGGGGGCAAGAACGATCCACCCGGACGCTCCGGGTTCGCGCATTTGTTCGAGCACCTTATGTTCAAGGCTACAGCTCGCATGCCTAATGAAAAGATGGACCGCCTAACCGAGGACGTCGGCGGGTTCAATAACGCGTCGACGTGGCCGGACTTTACGAATTACTACGAGGTGGTTCCTTCGAACCATCTTGAGCCGCTCTTGTGGGCGGAGTCGGAGCGGATGGTTAACCTTAGCGTGGACGAGGCGAATTTCCAGTCCGAGCGTAAGGTAGTTCAGGAAGAATATCGGACAAGTGTGCTGGATCCGCCATACGGAAGATTGTTCTGGTACCTGGACGACGTGACCTTCCAGAAGCATCCGTACCGCCGCGGCGTGATCGGCGATCTTGATCAGCTCCAGGCGGCTACTCGTGCCGACGCCGAAAAGTTTTACAAAGAATATTACCGGCCCGACAACGCCGTTCTGACGGTCGTCGGCGACTTCGATCAGAAACAGTTCGACGCCTGGGTCGACAAATATTTTGGTTCGATCAAAAAGCCCGCCGGCGCGATCGCACGCGTAACAGAAGTGGAACCTGAATGGACGACGGAGCGGCGGTTTGAAAAATTCGCGCCCATCGTTCCATTTCCGGCAGCGGCGATCGTCTACCGGGCGCCCAGAACGACCAGCAAAGATATTCCGGCCTTGCGGCTTGCGGCGTCCATCATGTCGGGCGGCGAAAGCTCGCGTCTTTATCAGGCCCTTGTCAGAACGCAGCAGATCGCACAAGAGGCGGACCTCGATCTGGAGCTGAACACCGAGGGGGGGAGAATGACCCTGCTTGGAATTGGCGCGGAAAAAGGAACTTCGCAGAACCTGGAAGCGGCCCTGCTCGCGGAGCTCAAGAAGATTCAGGACGGCGGCGTCACGGCGAAGGAGCTCGAGAAGGCGAAGAACCAGCTTGTGTCGCGCGCGATTCGGGCGCGGGAAACCAACGACGGTAAGGCGATCGCGATCGAACGCGCTGTCGCTTATCAGGGAGACCCGAAGGCGGTCAATAACGAAGTCGCGGCGCTGCAGGCCGTCACTGCCGCAGACATCCAGCGCGTGATGAAGCAATATTTCAAGGACAACAATCGCGTGGTCATCCACTACAGTCAGGAGAAAAAGGCGGAGGGAGAGAAATGATAAGAGAAATGCGGATTGCGGACTACGGAATGCGGATTTCGTTCTGCCTCACAGTTATTTTTACCGGGGTAGGGTCGCTCTTTGCGCAGGATCTTATCCCCGCACCGGGACCTGCGAGGCCGGTCGCCATACCGGCGGTGAGGGAAGCGAAACTTAAGAACGGGTTGACGGTCGCGGTCGTCGAAAAGCGAAGTGTGCCCATCGTCACGGTCCAGCTTTTGGTCAGATCCGGAGCGGTCGCCGAGAGCATCAAGAAGGCGGGACTCGCGAATATTACCGCCGACATGCTGACCAAGGGAACCAAAACTCGCACAGCGGAACAGATCGCCGAAGAGATGGAGTTTCTCGGCGCGTCGATCAACTCGGGTGCCGGCTGGAATAGTTCGTCGGTTACGATGAGCGTTACCTCCGATAAACTTGATCAAGCCATGGCGATCATGGCGGACGTTGTCCTAAACCCCTCTTTCAAACAGGAAGAGCTAGACCTGCTCAAATCACAGACGCTCGATGAGTTGAAAGCGAATCTCGCGCAGCCGGCGTTTCTTGCGAACTATGTCGCCTCGGTGCGAGCGTTCAGGGAACATCCGGCCGGGGGAACGACCGCAAGCGTGGAAGCGATCGGCAGAGCGGACGTGGTGGAGTTTCACAAGGCGGCATACGCGCCGGAACAGTCCGTAATAATCTTTGCGGGAGACATCAGTTCGAGCCAGGCGAACGCTTTGGCTGCACGTTACTTTGATGGCTGGACCTCAGGCGGACCGGCTTCGACGAAGTTCGCCGCCGTTACCGACAAGCTGGGAGGTTCCAAAAATATAGCTTCCCGCATTCTGGTGGTTGACCTCCCGGGATCCGGGCAGGCGTCCGTTAATTTTTATCGCGCCGTGGGGTCGGGCCGTTCGGCTAAGGAATATTACACAGCGTCCGTTTTAAATTCGCTGCTCGGCGGCGGATACTCGTCGAGACTGAACCAGGAGATTCGGATCAAGCGGGGCCTAAGTTATGGTGCGGGAAGCTCGTTCGGCTGGCGAAGCGGGACAACTAACTTCAGCACTCGAACTCAGACCAAGAACCAGTCTGCGGCAGAAGTTGCGGAGCTCGTGATCGCCGAGCTGAGACGGCTTGCCGAAAGCGACGCGACGGAAACCGATCTGAATCCGCGCCGGCTTGTCTTGACCGGCGGCTTCGGTCGAAACCTGGAGACCACGGGCGGCCTGACCGGAGCATTGGCGGATCTGTATAGCTTTGGCATCCCCGCGGGCGAACTGAACAATTACATGAGGAGCGTTTCGACCGTGAGCCCAACCAACGTAAAGGATTTTGCCTCGAAGTTTCTGCATGACGGCGAGATCATAATCGTCGGCGACTACTCGGTCTTTAAAGACGACCTCGCGAAGCGTTTTCCAAATATGAAGATCGACGTCATCAAAGTAGATGAGCTGAATATCGAAAGTCCGACTTTGAGGAAATCGGATATTCAATAGTCGGGTGAAGAGGCGCAAGCCCCAATTGCACCACTTCAGTTCTTTGCGCGTGTCGCCCGATGAGTGAAAAGGTTTTGCCTTTCCGGGCAGATAAAAAAGCATTCGAGGCTGCCCCTCCCGTTGAGGCGCAGCCTCGAACTATTTGATAGCCGTCTCGGTCGGCTGCACGCTCACTGCGTATCGGGCGCCCGCGGCCCGCATGAAAGGGATTCACGATCCAGCGGAGACCTTCTACTTTTGCGCCCCGCACCTCCGCACTCCCTACCGTTCGTGTTTCCGCCTCCGGTGTGTTTAAATACCTCCAATGCATCGCGACCTGCGCACCTTCCTCCAAGCACTCAGGAAAGAAAATGAGATCGTCGAAATAACGGCCGAGGTTGACCCGTATCTGGAAATCGCCGAGATTCACCGGCGGGTGATCGAAGGACAAGGAAAAGCGCTCCTTTTCACGAACGTGAAGGGTTCGCGGTTTCCCGTTGCGACGAATCTCTTCGGGACGGTTAGGAGGATCGACCTCGGGTTCGGAAAAAAGCCCCGGGCGTTCGTCGAGCGGGCGGTCGAGATGGCCGAATCCCTGATCCCGCCCACGCCTAAAAAGCTCTGGAGCTTCCGGGACATAGGTCTCACCGCGCTGAAGCTCGGAACAAAAACTATTCGGAACGCGCCCGTTCTGGCATCGCGGCAAAAGGATGTCGATCTCGAGGCGATACCCTTCCTCCAGCTCTGGCACGAGGACGGCGGCCACTTCAACACGCTGCCGCTCGTCTACACCGAAAGCCCCGCCACCGGTAAACATAACCTCGGGATTTATCGAATGCAGAGGTACGACGCTGTCTCGACCGGGATGCACTGGCAGATCGGTAAAGGTGGCGGCTTTCATTATCACGAAGCCGAGCTGAGGAACGAACCTCTTCCCGTGACCGTTTTTCTCGGCGGGCCCCCGGCCCTCATAATTTCCGCGATTGCTCCGCTCCCCGAAGACGTGCCCGAGCTCATGCTGGCGTCACTGCTCGCGGACGAGAAAATAAGGATCGCTGATAATCCTATCACCGGCCGCCATCGGCTCATCGCCGGAGCGGAGTTCGCCCTATGCGGCCATGTGCCGCCGCACGAACGAAAAGCTGAAGGCCCGTTCGGGGACCACTACGGTTACTATTCACTCGTTCACGACTACCCGGTGTTCAAAGTCGATGCCGTCTTTCATCGAAAGGACGCGATCTTCCCGGCCACGGTCGTCGGCAAACCGCGTCAGGAAGATTTCTTTATCGGCGATTATTTGCAGGAATTATTGTCGCCGCTTTTTCCGCTTGTGATGCCGGCGGTGCGGGATCTTTGGAGCTACGGGGAGACCGGGTTTCACTCGTTAGCCGCCGCGGTCGTAAAAGAGCGTTACGCCCGCGAAGCGCTTTCTGCCGGCTTTCGGATACTTGGGGAAGGCCAGCTCGCATTGACAAAATTCCTGCTGCTGACCGACACGCCGCAGGACCTGCGCGATTTCAGGTCACTGCTCGAACATATACTGGCCCGTGTCGAATGGGATCGCGACCTTTTCGTTTTCAGTCGCACTTCTTTCGATACGCTGGACTATGCGAGCGGTAAGATCAATCACGGCAGCAAGGCGATCCTCATGGGGCTCGGCGAAGCCAGGCGAGAATTATCGCGGGAATTTCATAGTGCTCTGCCGGCCGGCATCCGGCGCGCGGAAGTCTTTTGCGGCGGCTGCGTTGTGATACAAGGTCCTTCGTACGACGAGGAAAAAGATTTGGGCAGCCGCGTGGCAAAGAGCGGCGAGTTCGACGGTTGGCAGATGGTCGTCATTCACGACAAGGCCGACGTTGCGCTATCGGCGGACAAATTCCTGTGGTCGACCTGGACACGCTTCAATCCGGCAACGGATATTTCAGCGAAAACAGTGGAGCTGAAAAATAATCAGGTAAGCTACGGCGCACCGATCGTCATCGATGCGCGAATGAAGCCCTGGTATCCGAAAGAGGTGGAACCGCGCGGCGACATCGTCGAGTTGGTTGACAAACGGTGGAGCCGGTATTTCGCCTGACCTGGGATGGTTCCATAAGCTTTCTCCGTCCGTGTATCGGAGCCCTCAGAGCAAAACCACTGAATGCGGACCGCCGGCTCGCGAATAAGAAATTAATTTGTAATGAAGGTTCGCCGCCGAACAATCCTGATATATCTTTCGAGCTTCGCGATCTTTGGATCGCTCTGCTTGGCCTACTCCTACTTCATCGAGCCGGACCGCCTCGTGGTCACAAACCAGGAGATGAAAATTAAGGGATGGGATCCGGCGTTGGATGGATTGCGCATCGCCGTGATCTCGGACATTCACGGAGGCTCGAACGGGGCATCGGCTGCCAACATTCGACGCGTCGTCGAAACCACGAACGCCCAGAATCCGGATCTGATCGTTCTCTTAGGCGATTACGTTTCTCAGCAGGGAAGCCGCGTGTCGGACGACCGCCTCCTGAAAATGCCGATGCGCGAGGTCGCGGATAACCTGTCGGGCCTTAAAGCAAACCTGGGTGTGTTTGCCGTACTTGGAAATCACGACGCCTGGTACGGTGACGACGAGGTGGCCGCCGAGCTAACCCGCGTCGGCTATCGTGTCCTTCAAAACGAGATCGCCGTCGTCCGACAGAACGGCGTACCTTTGCGTCTCTTTGGTATGAAGGACCACCTGAAGCTGGACTCGTGGATCACCTTCGACGAGATGGTGCGTTCGGTGGTCGCGGCAAATCCGAAGGACGGGCAGATCATCGTGCTCGAACACAGCCCCGACATATTTTACATCTTGAACTACTGGAAAGATCTCAACCCCGACCTCAAGCTTATGCTCGCCGGCCACACGCACGGCGGGCAAGTATGGCTTCCGATAATCGGAACCCCGTTCGTCCCATCATCGATCGGCCAGCGTTACGCGCACGGCCATGTCAACGAAGAGGGCGTAGACATGTTCGTGACCAGCGGCATCGGCACGAGCATCCTACCGTTTCGATTTATGGTGCCGCCGGAGGTGGCGGTGGTTACGGTGAGGGCCGGGAGCGAGAAATGAGATGGGGGACGGGGGCGATGGGGAAGGGGCTTTGATCTTTGGTTTTTGGTCCTTCGACTTTCGTCCTTCGACTTTCGTCCTTCGACTTTTGTCTTTCGACTTTCCTCCTTCGACCTTCGTCCTGCTGTTAAATTTCAAATTTGAAATTTGAAATTTAACAGCGGAATCCCCAAGCCGGACCAAACACTAACACACCGCGGGTGCTCTCATCTCGGTTCTCATTTTTCACATCTCACATCTCCCTTACCGCCGTCATTTCAACATCCCCTGAACGACGCGAAGGTCCCCATCATTCTTTGCGGGTTTCAGTCCCAGAATCTCGCATATTAATTCGTATACGTGTATGTTCTCGAACGGCTCAGCGACGTATCCGGATTTGAACGCGGGCCCGCGGGCGACGAAGGTGGCGCGCATCGACTCGTACCGGTTGTCATACCCGTGCGCACCGCGAACCTTGTCGAAATCCCACGCCGCCTTGGCCGTCTCGAATCGCTTGCGGGTCGTCATCGCCCATCCCTCGTCGGACGAGCAGATGACCGGCGCGATACGCCGCCCGTGGTTGTAATGGAGCCGTGCGGGGACGTCTGCCTTTCGCCAGCACGTTGCGTGCTTTATGTCTTTCAGTCGTCTGACGATGAGGTCTTCCATTCCCGGCTTTGGAAAGATCTGCCACATCTCGCCGGTAGTCAGGATCGGGTCCGCGATCGTCTTGTCGGCGGTGTCGAAGTAATCGTCCATCACGACCGCGTTTCGCTGATCACGCGCCGCCATGCCGTGATCGCTCACGACGATGAGGTTCACGTTGTTCTCGATCCCCCGGGACCGAAGTCCTTCGACCAGACGCGCAATGTACCGGTCGGCGTTCAGCGCGGCATAACGCGTCTCCTCGGCCTCCGGCCCGAACTCGTGTCCGGCATCGTCGGTGTCGCTGAAGTACATCGAGATCATGGTTGGCCGCTGACTGGCGGGAAGATCGAGCCACGAGAGAACTTTATCGACCCGCATCTCGGGAGGAACTTTTCCGTTGTACGTCTGCCAGTAGCGCGGGCGCGTGTTGCTGATCTCCGCCTCCGAGCCGACAAAGAAATAAGACGCCGCGGTCTGCCCCTGCTTCTCGGCGGTAACCCAAATGGGCTCGCCCCACCACCATCTCGCCTCGGACACCTCTTTGTGATCATCCATGGTGAGCGTGTCGCCGAAATCATAGACACTATTCTCGACAATACCGTGATGCTCGGGGTAGAGACCCGTCGCGATCGTGTAATGGTTCGGGAACGTTTTGGTAGGGAAGGACGGGATCATCCACTTTGCGCGAACGCCCTCGCGGGCGAGTCGGTTCAGCGTCGGCGGATCAAATTTGTCCACGTAGTCGTACCGAAATCCGTCGAGGGAGATGAGGATGACGGTCGGCCTGATATCATCGATCCGCTTTTGGGCGATTCCCGCGGTGACCACGAGAAAACAAAGACAGATTACGAGGACCGCATTGAACGATGTCGGATAGAGTTTCATTTGCTTGATAATTGAAGTCGAAATTAGCCCGAGTTCCGCCTATTATAACCGCGACCCGCGACAACAGCAGTCGATGGGTGAACTCTCCGTCATGCATTTTTCAAACTGACGCCGGGCTCGGCACGGTGATAACCTTAATCTTGAAATGCCTGTTTACGTCGACAATTTACGAGATTATGGTTGGCGCCACGGGCCGTCATGTCACCTGATCGCGGATTCCGTGGACGAGTTGATGGAGTTCGCGGTCCGGATGGGATTGCGCCCGGAATGGTTCCAGGCCAAAAGTACACCGCATTTCGATCTGACGGCCGACGGACGTGCACTTGCGGTTGAGCATGGCGCGGTCGAGATTGATCAGCGAGAGCTCGTCGCGAAAATCAGGGAGCTTCGGAAGAAGCGCTTGGACGACGTTTAAGTTTCGAATCCCGTGACGACCACTTCCGACTTGATCGAATTAGCGATGTAGCAGCCGTCATGCGCCGCGTGATGCATCTCTGCTAATTCTTCATTCGTCGGGGTAGTCTCACCGCCCCATTCGATTTTCGGATCAAGTGTGATCTTCGAAACCCAGGGCTTGCCATCGGCTTCGCTCATCTCGCCGACCGCGTCGTCTTCATAAGAATCGATCACGAATCCGCGTTTCGCCGCGACCCATAAAAACGTCAGCATGTGACACGAAGAGGTCGCCGCGACCAAAGCTTCCTCCGGATCAACGGCCGCCTCGATCGAGAATGGAAGACGCACTGACAATGGTGATGAAGACGCGGGGACCTCGATGCCGCCATCGAAAGACCACACGTGTCCGCGAGTATATCGGTTCTTTGTGAACATCTCGGGCGAGTCGTTTTTCCAAGAGACCTTTGCGGTGTAGGTGTGCATAAGTCGTTTACTAAGGAGCTAGTTTTGTGAACTGTGAATCCGCTTGCCGGTGGACGACGCGCCAGCCACTCTTCTTTTCTCGCCGAAAGATCATGGTTACGCGATAGTCTTTCGTCGATCCACTGGGGTTGGAGGGTACTGTGAAACGGATATGTTCAAGCTGAACTACGTATCCCAGATCGCCATCAGAAAATGCGACCAGTCTTTCGATCTTATTGGACCCATTCGAGAATTGCTTCCCAACCCAATCCAACCGCGACCCAATCGCTTCCCATCCTTTCTCGATCGTTCCGCCGAAGCCGCCGGACAAAGTTATGTCGTCTGATCGGGACCACAGGGATTTGAAGGCCTCGGGTTTGCCGTTCTGCAGTTCCAGTTGCGCGGCATCAAGCGTCGATAAAAACTTTGTGAATTCACTCTGTCTTTTTGTTTGGCTTACTGCCGAAATGGACAAAGAGAAAAACGCGGCCGCTAGTAGGAAGATCTTTACGACGATGGAATTCATTCTGCCTCCAAACGGTTCAGACATTGACTAACAAACGGCCCGTACAACGCGCGATGCCGCGGCTGGCAGTCATTTAATCTATCGGAACGGCGCCCGCGAGAACTTCCGCTCGTTACAAGACTTCGCTGGTTCAGAATACTTACGGTCTCCGCGCAACTTCGCGTCCTTTACAGTTTCGTCTTCGAGGCCTCCAACGATGCTCTTACTCTTGCCGCCGATCACGGCTTCAACCGATAAAGCATCCGCGGAAAAGGTATCGTCTCCCGCACATGTTCGATCCCGCACATCCATGCCGTGCAGCGTTCGATTCCCATGCCGAAGCCGCTGTGCGGGACAGAACCGAAGCGTCGGAGATCGAGATACCATTCAAAAGATTCGCGCGGCAGGTTGTGCGCTTCGAGTTGCGCGATCAGGTAATCGAGTGAGGCGGCGCGCTCGCCGCCACCGATGATCTCACCGTAACCTTCCGGAGCGAGCAGGTCGATCCCGAGCGCGTATTTCGGATCGTCCTTGTCGACCTCGAAATAAAATCCCTTGATCGCGGCAGGGAAGTGATGGACGAAAACCGGCTTTCCAAACTGCGACGAAAGATATGTTTCGTCGGGGGCGCCGAAATCTCCGCCCCATTCGAAATTGTTTTCGAGCTCTCCTTTGGCGTGACCTTCCTGGAGCATCTTCACCGCGTCGTCGTAATGAAGCCGCGGGAACGGTGCGGCAATCGCCTCGAGTACCGCCGTATCGCGTTCGAGCGTTTTCAATTCTTCCTGGCGATCATTTAGAACCCGTTGGACGATTGCGAGAATCAGCCCTTCGCCGAGCTCCATCATGTCTTCGTAAGTCGCATACGCGACTTCCGGCTCGACCATCCAAAACTCCGTGAGATGCCGGCGCGTTTTTGATTTCTCCGCGCGGAACGTCGGACCGAATGCGTACGATTTTCCGAATGCGGCCGCTGTCGCTTCGTTGTAAAGTTGACCCGACTGCGTCAGATACGCTTTGTCGTCGCCGAAGTAATCGACTTCGAAAAGAGTCGTCGTTCCTTCGCACGCGGCCGGAGTGAAGATCGGCGTATCGGCAAGCGTGAAACCGTTGTCGTCGAAATAATCGCGCGTCGCTTTAATTACCGTGTGTCGGACTTTCAAAACTGCGTGCTGCTTTTTGGAGCGGATCCAAAGATGGCGATTGTCCATCAGAAATTCCGTTCCGTGCTCTTTCGGCGTGATCGGATATTCGTGGACGTCCTGCAAAACTTCTATCTCCTTGACGTCAACCTCGACGCCGATCGCCGAACGCTCATCGGCCTTCACGGTTCCTTGGACGATTAGCGACGATTCTTGGCCCACACCTTTCGCCTTGTCGAAAACCGCTTCGTCGTTGCCTTTGAAAACGACGCCTTGGACGATGCCCGTGCCGTCCCGGAGCTGAAGGAAAACGAGCTTCCCGCTCGAGCGCGAGTTGTAGAGCCAGCCCTTGAGCGTGACCTCTTCACCGATATGATCTTTGAGTTGGTTGATGTATGTCTGCTTCATTGCGTTGCGAGTAAGGAGGTAGTTTACCCAAGACATCGAGGTACATCAAAATGGCCAACTCCCGGGCTCGTCAACCAAATCCAGCGACGCCGCTTCAAAATAAAAAGCGCGATACGCGGCGTTAGGCGGAATTAATAAAAACCCGCTATCGCGCGAACTCACGCTCGAGCCGTTCATGCTCCGCTTTCATTTCCGTCATGAATTGGACGAACTCGGGTGACCGTCTGATGGGGTCAAGGTAATGTTCGCGTTCGAAGAGCAGATATTCGGGAAAGCCGCTTTTGGCAGTTTCCCTCAACCATCGGACCGCTTCCGCGCTGTTTCCTCCCAGAGC
>DATLCA010000107.1:0-7324 GCA_035526605.1 Pyrinomonadaceae bacterium
CATTCTGTACTTTGTAGAGGGAAATTTCTGTCAAGTCCTTTCTGGCGCGCAAATCCCATAAACTCCTTGCGTCTGATAACGACAAGAGGTACCTCCGGTTCGTCTATCCAATCTGATGAAATTTCAATAGGGAAAAAGCGCAACCTTTGTGCCGGAAAAAAGGGACCGGGCGGCGCGCGGTAGTCGCATTTTGTCGTGCCCCCGAGTCTTAAGATCTCGAGCACTCATCACGACGCGATTAGAGTCTTTGGTAGAACCCCAGCGGCAGGTGCGTCCATCGTCCGCGGCGCTAATTGATTGTTCTGTCGCGTTTCCCTTCAGAGGGCGCAAAAACGGCCGAGTCCGTGCTGACTCCGCGGTTACTTTATCTCTTGTAGAGAAGTGGATTGTGCATCCGCTTTAGGTAATGCTGAGAGCGAACGCAGGTGACTACTAATCGTAAGTGTCACCCAACTCTATCCAGCGATTCGCGCTAAGTCGGTGGTGCCCCCACATGAGATCCGGAATGTCCTCGTGTGCCGTAATCTTGAGCGCCAGGATTGAGCCGTATCCGCTGGTAGTCTTCGGGTCCACCCACCAGCCGGCACTGGAGTCCCACAATTTTATCTCGTTCGACCGGCCGACTACCGCGCATCCTTCGTGGTATATCACCTTGCCGTCGATCCAGGCTGTTATTGCGGAGTCGTCTTCCCACGCCGAGCGCCAGTGAGCCGACGCCGAATCGGCGAATTCCTGAACGAGCTGTGCGCGAAACGCACGGACCCCGCGCTGCGTAAAAAGTTCGTACGAGAGGGCGGCCAAAATACCGCAGTCGAGCGCGGTCTTCTTGGGCACCTCGCACCAATGCAGTGGATAAACGCCGGGGCCCCACTCGAAGCGCTGCCTAAGCCATCGCGGGCCGGTTAAGGAGTTCGCCCCATTCAATACGGAAAAATCCGTATCGATTATCCACTCGCGGGCGATCTCACAGCACATCGCTCCGTGATGCGAAACGCGTGACGGCGCCCAATCCTTCCATGGCTGGTAAACGGTGAGGTCCTGAAAAATTGTAGTTTCGAACGCCTGCACGGCAGGGCCCGGCATATTACCCGCATCCAAAGACATAACTCATACTCCTGTCATAAGCACCCGCGTCGCAAAAAACAAAAACGTCTCCGGCTTTTGCGTCTTCGGGCAAAGCAACGTTAGAGGCGACGATGTCGTGCTCCATGCACAGCCGCCCGAGAAGCATCGACTTTCCGCGCTGCAGGGGCAGCCACTGGCCGGACGCCCGATCACGCGACAGAATCCGATGCGGGTGAAACGAGTACATTGGCAACTCCGCGATCGAGCCGTCCATGACCGCTTCGGAAGACCCGCCCGCGTACCGGCGAATCTCCAGCACGCTCATCGCCATAGCCATCGTCGGTTGGGCGACCGCCTTTCCCGGTTCCGATATAACCTCGGTTACGTTGGAGAGATTCTCGGCGATCAGTTCGAGATTGTTATCCATTCGGTCGCCTTTGTTGGCGAGCACGTCCTCCGGGAACCATCCCCCTCCGACATCGAGACATTCGATCACCCGCCCGGAGAGAGCTTCGATCGACCCGCACCAGCGGAGCATGGACTTGAAGAGATGGCGCCACTGCTTCACTCCCACATTGCTGCTGGCCATGTGAAAGTGGACGCCAAACTTTACCGAGGTCGGAAGTCGCCGAACCGCGTTTATGAGAACTTCGAAAAGCTCCGGGGAATCGATCGGGATACCAAATCGGGACGGGATATTCGGAGTTCGCAAACGGATGCCGGCGATCGACGTTTTAAGAACCCCGCTCTCGATCGCGGACGTGACGTCCTGCAGTTCGTCCACCGAATCGCAGAAGATCGCGTGGAGTTCGCCGTCCGGAAGCTCCTCTCGTCGCCACCATTTTGCGGGGCCGTTAAGGATCACCTGCTCCGGCTTAAATCCAAACCGGATCGCCTTCTGTGCCTCGAGCGGACTTATAGCTTCGGCAAAAAAGCCCGCGTCCAGGGCTAGCTTCAACAGTCTCTCGTCCGGGTTCGTCTTGATACTGTAGGCCTGTATGGACCGGATATGGGAACCATTGTGATGATTTAGACCGGTCGCGTTGTGAAATGACTCGTACGCCGTGGTGGGCAGGAAAAGGCTCGCCGGCGTCTGGAGGTTGGTGAAATCGATGGTCGCGAGATCGGTAAGGTAAGTGGGCGGAACGTCGTTTTGGAATGAGATTGTCCCTGCCACGTGGCCGTTGGAATTAATATTCTCAATATTTTCGTCACGCCGCCGTTGCGCAAACTCGATCAACCCCGACGGGTGCTTCATCGAGTGCCCGATCCCGCCGCCGAAAGGCTCGGGCAAGGGTGAAAGAGGGAACTCCTGCCGGACCGGGATCTCGATCACGATACGCGTGAACTCCTGGGTCCCCGGCGGCGTTGCCTCCGCCTTGACCCCGGTCGCGCCTTCGATAAGGATCGCCGGAAGGTTCTGGCCGGTGATCGTTGAGCCATGCACCCATGCCGGGTAACGCGGGTTGATCTCCAGAAGCCACAATTGATCTTCGGCATCGCGGACCATCTCCAACTCCGCTCCTCCCGTCCACTTCAGGTCCCGAATGATTTTCCGAAGCGGGTAGACGATGTCGGGCGAAACCGGAAGTATGTCGCCGGCCCAGGTCTTCCCGAGCTCCGTCACGTCGCGCTTGCGCATGTGCACGCAATCCAACAGCTCTCCCTCGTGTGCGCTCAGCATCACGGACTCTTCGTAACCGCTGACATGCGCCTGTAAAAATAATTTGTCGGTCGCCCAGGCGGACGACAATACCTTTCGCCAATGTTCCAGCTCAAACCACGACGGCGTCCGGACCGCTTCGTAATAGGGCCCTTTCAGCCAGACCTTCCAATCGTGCTTTCGACAGAACGCGTGCAGGTCCCAGTCGGAGATCTCGGTGGTTACGAATTCGGGAATGCGGACCGGCAAGCCGACGTGCGCTGATATCTCGGGTTTCGAAACACGATTCAGCGCCTGTGTGCCCGGTGTAAGAAGGTTGGGATGGCCGTCCGGAAATATCTCGGCGAGCCACATGATCTCCAGATCGATGCTTGAGATCCAGAGCCCGCCGTCGTCAAGTCGGCGCTGGATCTCGCGGGCGTGAAGGTCCAGATTCAGCTCGGTCCAGGGACGCTGGAGCCAGATGTCATCGAAGTCCGGCCAGTGGATTCCGGAACATCGATTCGAATACTCGACGCCGATCAATTTCGCTCCCGGATACCCCAGCCGAAGCGACCGAGCGATGCCGACGCCCGGCTGCGGATTTGTACCGGAATATAAACCGCTGACATAGATCGTCAGTTCTCTTTCCATTTGTCACCTACCCCTAATCGTCCAGCTAATCGTTATTCTCGAAACTTGCCCAATATGACGGAGTCGACGCTGCATTGAATGTTGGCTTTGGGATTCTCTCCCGGAACTCGTCGGTAAAGATCCCGTCGACCCGAATACTGAAAACTAAACCTTCACCCGGGGAGCTCCCGTGAAATTGATTAACCGTGTCGAACCACGCGCTGTAACCCGTAACGTCCATCTTTTCACCGGTCATGTAGTTCAGCACATAGAACGGTTTGTTCGCGTTCGTGCGAAACCAGATGAAGTCGTGGAGTACCTCGGTCTCCGTATGGTCGCGATGTGCTGGAACCTCGCGCGGCTCGTCGTCATACATGATGAGCATGCGGCCGGTCGCTTTGAACGGAAGCGTATGAATGAAATCCATCAGCAGAGAGAACTCGGTCGCCGCCTCGGTGGGCTGCCAAAGGTCCGTCCGGTCCAGATCAAAATAGCTGTCCGGCAAATCTGATTTGGCAAGGTAGATCATTCGCGAACCCGGGCGCCCGGCGACATCCTCTTTCAAGGTGTAGGGCCCCGTGTAGAACTTCAGATCATTATTCTCGGTAAGGCGCCGGCGGATGCGCTGACGGATATATCCGTCCAGCGAACGAAGCCGCGAAACGTCTATAAACTCGTCGAAAGACTTGTAGCTCGGAAAGCTTATGCGCGGATCCACCGGCGCAAACTCGAACGTTTCGCCTGCAGATTCACTGGTTGTAGTACCCGTCGTAACCATCATTCAAACTGTGGCTTGCTGCGCCCAAATCGCCGGTGTTGCCGCGGCGTTCTCACCTCCGTATGGAATCTTCTCTCGAAACTCTTGCGTGAAATGCCCGTCGACCCGAACGCTGAATGTTAGACCTTCGCCGGCATCGCTCCCGTGATATTGATTCACCGTGTCGAACCATGCGCTGTAACCGTCAACGTAAAGCTTTTCGCCGCTAAAATGGTTGAGCAGATAAAACGGCTTGCGAAGGTTCGTCCGGAGCCAGATAAAGTCGTGACAAAGGTCGGTCGCTTCATGGTCGCGATGAGCGGGGACGCTCCGGCCCCCCTCATCATAAATCAAAAGGATGCGCCCGGTAGACTGGAACGGCAGTGTCTCAATAAAATCCATCAACAAAGTGAACTCGTTCGCGTCCTCCGTCGGTTGCCAGAGCGATGTCCGGTTTATATCGAGATAATTGTAGGGCGTTCCCGGCAACGTCCGCGTGAGCCAGATCTCGCGGACGCCCGGCTTGTAGGGGGCGGCCGCGTCGAGGACGTGCTCGTTTACAAAAAAGTCATCCCGGTTGTCGTGGATGTGCCGCCTGATCCGCCGCGTCAGATACGTATCTAGCGAGCGAAGGCGCTCCACGTCTATGAACTCGTCGAAGGATTTGTACGAGGGGTAGAGCTCAGCTCTCCCGCCCACGTCCCACTGCTTGGTTAACTTTGCGTCAATTCTAGTTACCATGTTCCCTGAAGCGTCCAGGCCTTCGGTAATCTTCCTCAAGCGGTTGCCGACAATAATCTTTATATTTCTTTTATTTTTTGATTGTATGCAGATGTACAATCGAATTTACCGACCGAACAATGTTTAGAATCGTGATCCGTATAAACTTAGTAATTTAGCGGTTGGCACTTAACCTACAGCCCGAAATAATTTTTTATGAATTTTGATATTTTGCGTTCCGTCGAGGTGCTTTCCGCTACACCGGCCGCGCTCCGCGTTCTGCTCGGAGATCTATCGGAGGAGTGGGTTTCGCGTACGACAATCGCGGAAAGCACCGCCGGCAACGCGCAGCCCGCGGTGGAAAATGCGCCCTGGCAGCCGTTCGACATCGTCGGACATTTGCTCCACGGGGAACTAACCGACTGGATCCCGCGGGCTCGGATAATTCTCGCAAGCGATGGCGACCGGACCTTCGTTCCATTCGACCGGTTCGCTCAATTTGAAACTTCGGAAGGGAAGTCGCTTGCGCAATTACTCGGAGAGTTCGAAAGGCTCCGTGCGGAGAACATCGAGGTCCTACGCTCCTGGAACCTCACCATCGAACAACTCGACCTTGAAGGGATCCATCCCGAGCTTGGGCGGGTTACATTGAAGCAGCTTCTCGCGACATGGGTCGTCCACGACCTCAACCACATCGCCCAAATCGCCACCGCGCTCGCGAGGCGTTATGACGCCGAAGTTGGCCCGTGGAAAGAATATCTTTCGATCTTGAAGTCTTGACGCACCGTTTCCTCTTTTCTATTTGGGACGCTGCCGTCCGGGTGAAGCCCCGCGGGTAGTCCCGCGCCGTCCTCGTTCGTCGGGAGTCAGGGCCGTCACCATAATGGCGCTTTGTGACTGAGGCCCACGGTTGACTATGTTTCGCATGCGACATATATTGTGCATACGAAATATATTCCAGGTTTGCGGTATTCTGAGTGCAGAATATATCCGTCGGAATCTCGAACCGCTCTCCCGGCGAAAATTATGGACCACAAGATTACATTCAAAATCGAGGAAGTACTTCGGCAGCGCGAGCAGTCGCTCTATTGGCTGTCGAGGACGACGGGCATCAGCTACACGACCCTCTGGCGGCTGACGAAAGATAGGGCGGTTGGGATGAATTTTGCGACTCTCGAAAAGATGTGTATCGCGCTCGACTGCCGGCCGGGCGATCTGATGGAGCTTGATCCGGATAAGAAACAAAAGACTAAAACCAGGGACATACCCGCTCGCACGTCGCGGCGGGCATCGTCACTTTTATGACAAAGATCAAAGTAATTAAACGAAACGAGGGCGGTGAGAAATCACCGCCTCCCGCCCCCAAGAACGCGAAGCCGAAGAAAAAACGAAGTATGGAAAGCACGGTCCAGGACTGGATCGCCGAGCGTCGGGAAAACGACGCCGACGAAACACGCGACCGCAATTCACAGCTCGACTCCTGGAGCGAAGACTTCCACAATCCAACCGAAGCGGTTTAACCTTCAGATAATAAGATTCGCGATGTAGCCTGTCGGTCTTTGCAACCGGTACAGATTCCTGCGCCGCGCGCTTAGCGCAGGTACTACGCGGAACTTTCCCGACATCGGCTCCGTAAGGCAGGTCGACGGTCGACCGAGCCTTATAGAGGAGAGCTGATGCGATGACATCTACGAAAAGCGGCGGGAGAATAATCGGTATCATGCTGCTACTGCAGTTGGTGGGATTCATCCTCCCTTTCGCCCTTCTTCACCCGCTGACGGCGTCCGATTACTATTCCACCGCGGCCGGCTATTCCTTCCAGATCAAAGCCGCCGTGCTGTTGTTCTTCGCGAACGGGGCGCTAACGATCGCGATCGCGGTAAAGGCGTGGCCGAAATTTCGGCGATACAGCGAACCGATGGCGATGTGGCTCATCATTTTAAGCGTGGTCATGTTGGTTCTGCAGGCGATCGATAATGTTCACATTCTCGCAATGTTGTCGCTCAGCCAACAATACGCGGAAGGCGGCATCCCGACCGAAGGCGTCAGCGCCTTGGCGACGGTGGTGCGGATGACGCGGCGGTCGGCTCATTACCCCGAGCTGTTCGCGATCGACATCTGGATCATGATGTTTCAGCTAATCGTGCTTCGCTTCGGTTTGGTTCCGAGAGCGCTGGCGGCATTGGCCATCGTGACGATGGTTGTACATTTCTGCGCGATCCCGCTTCCGGGATTTCTCGGGTATGGAATCAACACGAGCTTTGGCGTCCCGATGGCATTTGGTCTTCTGTCGATGGCGGTATGGTTGATGGTGAAAGGATTCCGGGATGACGGCCCGCATGAGGACTATAATCTACATTCCACCGACAAACTGAAATGAAATTTACCATCGACGAGTTTCTGGCGAAGCTGCCTCTTCCCGCGAACGAGAAATGGAAAGAAGGAATCTGGGATCTGGAACCGTTCGGGAAGGATGGCATCAAGCTCGTGTTCTTTGCGCCGCGCGG
>DATLCA010000108.1:0-4037 GCA_035526605.1 Pyrinomonadaceae bacterium
TTATCAAACAAAACCGCACGCTCGAACAGGCGCATTTGGTCATCGCCACGCCTCTGGTCTCGGGTCGTGACCGTCGTCGGTACGAAGCCGACATCCTGGCGCAAATTCTCGGCGGAGGAATGTCGAGCCGCTTGTGGCAGAAGATCCGCGAGGAGCGCGGTTTGGCGTACAGCGTGGGCGCGAGCTCGGTAATGTTCAATGACTGCGGAATCTTCACCGTGTCGGCCGCAACTTCACCCCAGCAGACACTCGACGTCGTAGATATCAGTATCGCTGAGATGCGGGAGGTCGTTGCGAACGGCGTTACTGCTGACGAGCTCGAACTCGCCAAAGAGCAAACTCGCGTATCGGTACTGATGAGCCTGGAAGATTCTGCTTCGCGTGCGGCTTCGCTTGCGCAGTCCGAGATGCTTCATGGACGCCAGATCACACTTGAAGAATCGCTAGCCAACGTCAACGCGGTGACGCTCGATGACGTTCGCAGCATCGCCCGCGAATTCTTCAAAACCGAAAAGATCGCGTTCGCGGCGCTGGGCAATCTCGAGGGGTTGAAGGTCAATCGCAAACGCCTCGCGATCCAGTCGTCTCATTAGTCCTCCCATCTTCGGAGCAATCTTCTTTTTCCGTGTGTTCGGTGTATTCCGTTCGTCGCCCCGCGGAGCGTGAACGCCTGAATACCCGGAACCCGGGGAGAAGACGCCGAATAGCAAAAGACCAACGTTTGCGCTCACCCGGCTACTTATTTCAAATTTGAAATGTCAAATTTGAATACTGTCCGAGGTCCCCACCGGTCCTGAACTCGCCGTCGACAGCCCAAACACATCGATTTCGGGTTCCGTGCAAACCGGTGTACATTCGCGGGAGAATATCGATGAATCACAAACGGCTTTTTCTTTATATGCTGATCGCGTCCGTCGGTGTAAGCGCGCTTATCGGGATCGGGGTTACGCTGTTCGGTGATTTCGGCGACATCGAGGTACGCGTACTGTTCACGACACTGACCGTCACGGTCACTAGTATCTTCGGACTGGCATGCGGCGCTTTTCTCGAATCGGGCCGGGGAAAATACTTGCCATTGGCCGGAATCGCTTTCTCGATCGTCTCGGCATTGATGTGCTTCCTGGTAATCTGGAACGTCTTCGACGATTCCGAGATATTCATTAAATCGTTTCTTACGACAACCCTCCTCGCCGCCGGATGTTCGCATCTTTGTCTCCTGTCGCTGGCGCAGCTCGACCAAAAATTTGCGTGGACGCGGATAGCCGCGGCCGTTTGCATTGCCCTCATCATCGCCATCTTTCTCTACATTTTGTGGCTTGAGCCTATCGGCGGCAGTGATTTAATTTATCGCACGCTGGGTGTGCTTGGAATATTGCTGGCATCGATCACGGTAGTCACGCCGCTACTTCACAAACTGAGCCATCGGGGACCGGACGCGGATAAGATCGATACCGAGATCGAGCGGTTACGAGCGAGAATTCAGGAACTTGAAAAATTGAGAACGCCCCAGTCTACTATTTAATCTTGGTCGGACTTGAATACGCTTTATCGGCAAGCTCGCGCGACTTCGCATTTGCATCCGCGTCTCTCGCGTCGACCGAAAAACTAATACTCTCGCTTCCCTTCAACCCGACAACGGCCAATTCCTGTCCGATAACTTTTCCGAAATAAGCGCCGTCGGTCGGGTCCGCGTACTTCGGCACGCGGACGATCGCGGCAAACGGCTTGCCGTCGGCGAGCCGCCATTCGATCCGCATCTTCCTCGTATCGAAACCGAGATCCGTCGTCGCCAGTGTAAAAGATTCCTCCCGGCCTTTGATCTCTGCATTGATAAACATCGCGGCGGCGGCGAAATAAATTCGCACCTGGTAGCCGCCGGGGCCGCGGCAGAGCTCTGCGTCGTCAGTCCCGTTTGTGCCGTGAAGGGTCTTGCAGTCCTTGTCGAGATTCGAATAGACCGATGTGAAGCGCCGCGGAGCCTTTGTGGATTTCGTCTGGGCGGAAACCGAGGCGGCGATCACACCCAGCGATATCGCGGCGTATAGAACTTTTCTGATTTTCATTTGTTTTCTTCGGAGTTGACCGCTACAGCATACGGAATCGGGTCGCGATGTCCAGCCCGCGCGAATCCGCGAAGCCTCAAAGCGCACGAGTCGCACGTACCGCACGCGAGATCCGCACTTCGATAACACGACCACGTCAGGTTGAGCGGTGCGTTCAACTCAATTCCTTTTTTGACGATCTCCGCCTTGGAAAGATGGATGATCGGCGTCCGGATTTCAATATTTGTTTCGGGCCTCGTTCCGGTGTCAATCGTTTTCTGAAACGCCTGGAAGAACTCCGGACGGCAGTCCGGGTAGCCGCTCGAGTCTTCCGCGACCGCGCCGATATAGATCGCCTTCGCATTGATCACTTCTGCCCAACTGGTGGCAATGGCCAGCATGTTTGCATTGCGAAACGGCACGTAGCTCGATGGAATGTCTTTCGATTCAAGATTCGCTTCAGTAACCTCGATGTTTTGGTCAGTAAGTGATGATCCACCGATGTTTGCCAGATACTCGATCGAAACATCGAGCCGATGTGCGACGCTGTAAAAATTTGCGATGTCGTTGAATGCCTTTCGCTCGCGTGATTCCGTTTTCTGGCCGTACGAGATGTGGAGAAAAGCGAGGTCTTGATATTCTTGTCGCGCGATTGCCCCGGTAACGGAGGAATCCATTCCGCCCGAGACGAGTACGATGGCCAAAGAAGTCTGCGTTTGCATTCAGATATTGTTGACGACGCGTCGTATGCCGTCCTTAATCAGATCGACATTAAAGTTAATCAGTAGGCCTAGCCGCAAATCGGTAAGTCTTAGATAAGTACGAAGCTGTTTCGCATGAACCGGACCCATCGCTTCGATAGACTTGACCTCGATTATGACTTTTCTGTCTACGATGATGTCAGCGCGGAAGCCAACATTGAGAGTCACATTTTCGTAAACAACCGGAATCGACGTTGGTGGGTGACTCGACATCCTCGCCGCTGAAGCTGCTGTCCCATCGTCGCTTCATACACGGATTCGAAAAGCCCGGACCGAAGGCAGTATGAATTTTATAGGCTGAATCGACGATGATGCGGGAGAGTTCATTTTCAGTCATGGAAGAAGTTTCCCGCAAAGCCGCCAAGAAGAAAGTTCTTAATTATTCTAAATCGTTGCCGGGGCCTAATTTTGTAGCCAACTTATTCTTCCGCTTCTTTGCGGCTTTGCGGGAACCCCCATTTATACGCCTCGAGTCTCGGCCCCCCAAATATACTTGTGCAATTGCAGATTCAGTCGAACTCCCATTCCGCTGCGTGACACATCCTCGGCCAGCTCGGCCAACTTCGCGAATCCATGCACGGGTGATATTAAAATTTCTTTCGTTCGATTCGTCAGATCGTACTCCCGCATTATCGCCCGTGCATAATCCCAGTCATCCATACCCGCGATCACGAACTTTACTTCGTCTTTGTCGCTCCGTAACCGTGCCAGATTCGGCCAATGATTTCTATCGGACTCGCCCGATGCCGGGCACTTAACATCTAGAATCATCGACGCCCGCGGATCGACCGGCTCGGTCGAAACATAGCCGCCGGTCTCGATCAAAACTTCGTATCCGCGATCACAAAGCTCGGAAATAAACGGAAACACATTCTTCTGAGCCAGTGGTTCCCCGCCTGTAACTTCTACAAGCCCGCATCCAAATTCCTCAAGCTTCGCGAAGATGCTTTCGAACGACATTTTCTCCCCGCCGGTGAAAGTGTATTCGCTGTCGCACCACACGCAACGCATCGGGCAGCCTGTCAGCCGGACAAACGAGCACGGCCGTCCCGCGTGTGAAGACTCGCCCTGAATCGAAAGAAAAATTTCTGTAATCCGCAGCTCCATGAAAGATGAATCCACAGATTAGCACATGTCAAAACAAGCCGAACCAGCCGAAATAATTCAGCATCTCTCCCAACAAAAACGACGCAACGTTCGCGATCACGATGACAATGAATGAGCGTGTCCATTC
>DATLCA010000109.1:0-19707 GCA_035526605.1 Pyrinomonadaceae bacterium
ACGGTTTGGATATTGAAGGAGACCTCGACCCAGCTCGCACAGTGGCAGAAGATCTCGCCGGAATACAAAGACCTGATGGTGAGCGTGAACATCTCCGGCAAGCATCTGTCGAACGACGATCTGGTGGACGACGTCGAGGACGTTCTCGCGTCTTCGAAGATCGCGCCGAAGACGTTGAAGCTCGAGATAACCGAAAGCGTCGCGATGGAGAACGCCGAGCACACGATCAACGTCCTTCACAAGCTGAAGCACATCGGAGTGCAGCTCAGCATCGACGATTTTGGGACGGGATATTCTTCGCTCAGTCACCTGCACCGTTTGCCGTTCGACACTTTGAAGATCGACCGCTCGTTCGTTTATCTCGTTGGCGAGCACGGCGAGAATTCGGAGATCCTGCAGACGATCATCTCGCTCGCGAAGAACCTCAAGATGCGCGTCATCGCGGAAGGCGTCGAGACGACGAGCCAACTCGCGGTGCTGAGGAATCTCGGGTGCGATTACGCCCAGGGTTTCCTGTTAGCAAAACCAAAACCCCGCGAAGAAACCGAAAACCTCCTCTACAAACGTCAGAACTGGCTCCCGGAAGAAGTCTCGGGACAGTTTGAGCGACCGGAACTTCCCTCCTCGGATGACAATTTGCCGGTGTTCTAACTGCATCAGGTGAGCTCCGCTATGTTTCGTTTCCTCTCGTATGCGTTTCTGGGATTCCTTGTACAGCTAATGCTCGTACTCGTGCTTTCGGCGATCGGGTTGAAAGATCTCGCGACGCTCCCGTATATGCCCTGGTTTTGGCTTGGAGAGTTGTTACTTCCTTCGACCGGTCCGGCCAGCCATGCAATGGGGGGTGTCGGCGGCATGTTCTTCATGCTCGTCAGCTTCGTTGTCTATTCATTTCTGCTCGGCTTGCTGATCCGCAAAATCAGGGAGTCGTACACCGAAGATAGATCGAACTTTCTTCTACCTTGATAGCGTCCCTTCGGGAGAAGTTCGAGATAATCCGAAGGGAGCGGTTGCCTATGAGCGACGACAGCCTGCTGGTGTTTCGATCTCGATCTTTCCTGTAATGGTTATGCCGATCCGTCGCCTTCTAAAGTACGTACCCGCAGGCATCGGCTTGCAGATTCTCTTCCTGTTCCTCGCCGCGATGACGGGGTTAGGGAAGGTCTCCACGGCGGCTTACTGGCCGTGGATTCTGCTGGGAAACTCGACCGGTCCCTCGGGCGCATCGGGTCATGCGATGCCGGGCGGAGCCATCCTTGGATTCCTCTTAGGAATGTTTGTCTACTCGTTGCTGATCGGAGCGGGTATCTATTATCTGAGAAATCTGAATTCCGGAGAAAGTTTATGACCCGAAGATTCTGGCCCCATTTTTTTTCTGGCGCTCTTGGGACAGGGATTAGTTTTGTATCTGCTTGCTCTTCTAAATTTGAACTTCCTGTGGGACACATTTTACGATCCGATCTTCAGGTTCGTCGCGACGAGAATAAAGTTTGGTTTCAATGTCGTTCCCATCTTCTTTTTAGTTCTCCTGGTCTTCTCGGCATATGCGGCTCTGGTCAGCGTTGTTGCCACCTGGATTTCCGGGCGGCGCTCGAGCCTATGACGAGGAATGAGAAATGAAAGCGAAATACGTATCGCCGGCCCTATGGATCTGGCTCTCAATCTCTTGACCCGCAAGAGAACTCAGATCACACCTGTAAAAAAGAGTGGGCGTTATGCCCACTCTTTTTTATTCGTCCGGCGTGAAAGGATCTTGATTTGACCCATTCGCTTTTCCCTTTTTTCCCGGTTTCCGGGTGGGCTCGAGGAATTTGTCGGACCGCCTAATGGCCTTTATAGCGAGGGCGCTCGCTTCCGACGACGCCTTGATCGCTTCCTCGCCTCTTTTGATTAGTTCTTCGGAATGTTCCAACAGGGACTTGATAGAAGGGTCTTCATCCAATGGTAAACGTGACATTTTGTTATCTCCGGCATGTAGCTCAGGGTATGAGGCTGCTGGATAACAAAGTGACGTCGGGAATAGTCAGCGGGTTAAGTAGCAATCGGGTGCGGGTCTGGAGTCCTGTTACGGCGGACCCGCATTGCAGAGAATGATCCTGCAGGTCTAACTCTATCACGTTCCACCCTCATTCGGCGCAGCAACTCTCGTTTCCGGCAATCTTGAAAAAGGAAGGTATCGGGATTGTCGAGGGTCAGTGGAAATTAATTGACGGCCGGATTGCGGAAAAGAAAAAAGATCCGAGGCTTTCCTCGGATCCTTTCTTTTTACCTATCGATTCGCTACTCGACTTTCACAAGAGACGATGTCGGAACAACCCCGTCGGCACCGTAGACGAACAAGCCCCAGACCGGGATGTTCGCCATCCACCAGCTTTTATTGGATGGGCGATAGACGGCGAGCTCGGAAACGTAGTCGCCATCGTAATCGCCGACCTGGAAGATGTCACCGGTGAGCCCGTACCAGTAGTATGAGACCGAACCCGTGTAGCTTCGCAGGATGTACGACACATGCCCCGAATCCCGATAGACGGTCAGGTCGGCTTTGCCGTCGCCGTCATAATCGGCGGGCAGCGGGATGTCCGTGCTGATCCCCCACTGAGTCGCGACGAATTCCCCGGTGGAGCTTTTCAGGTAATACCAAACACCGGTCGACGGGCGATAGACCGCTACGTCTGTCTTAAAGTCGCCGTCAAAATCCGCCGTCAGAGGCTTGTCGCCGTTGGCCCCGAAATGGACCGCGGCGAACTGCTGCGTCCCCATATACCAGAAATACCAGTTCCCGTCCGACGGACGAAAGACCGCGATGTCGGTTTTAGTGTCCCCGTCAAAATCCGCGGCGACCGGCTTATCTCCGGGCAAGCCGAAAGGCAGCACGAACCACGACGCGTCCGAGCTTTTGCGGACGTACCAGACGCCGGTGCTGTTGCGATAGACCGCTCGATCGGTAACGCCGTCGCCGTCGAAATCTCCCGGCGTCGGGATGTCACCGTGACTGCCCAATCCCCAATTCACCGTTTCCTCGGATGTCTGCGGGCCTTCCTGAAAGACGTTGGTTCGCCGCGACCAATCACCCGTCGCCGGGTTCCAGAAACTCCAATCGGTCCGTTCCGAACGGTCGTAGTCGACTATCCGAACCTCCCCCGGCTGGTCGCACACTTGCTTGGACAACGTGAAGCTGGTGACGCCACTAAGCATTAACCTAGAGTTCGAAACGCTGCTCGTTCCGAGGATCCTGTCGACCTTGCCGTCGTTGTCGAAATCCGCGTAGACGGATTGCGACCAATTTGTAATATCGATGCGGCCGTTGTAGACCTGCTGGGTGAAGCTTCCGGTTCCGTCGTTGGTTAGCACGACTTTCTGGGCGACGTACCGCGGTTGGAAAATGATGTCGGGTGCCGAGTTGCCGCCCCATGCACCGATCCACGGGTATCCGATCCATGACGGGTCGACGGCGACCGTATGGTTCGTGCGGGTGAAGCCGGTGCCGTTGCTTGTCAGAATCGCAAAGCCGGTAGAGCCGGCGGTGTTGGACGTTAGGATGTCCATCTTCCCGTCGACGTTAAAGTCAGCCAATCCCCAGATCGTTCCATTCGCCATCGCGGCAGTGATGTCGGTCGTTCCCCATGTCATGTCTCCGTTGTTCAGGTGAAGATGGTTGTGGTCTATGAAGTCGACCTTGCCGTCGCCATTGAACTCGGCTGCCGTTGGGATGCCACCGTGATTTAGTATCGTGACGACCGGGCCGAAAGTACCGTCGCCGTTTCCGAGCTGGTAACGGAACTCGACGCCCCCGCCGTTTTGCGACGTGTAATCGACCTTGCCGTCGTTGTTGAGGTCGACGAAACTCCCTGAGGACGAGAGAGCACTCGTCGGCCCGGGTGTGAATGTGCCGTTACCGTTGTTGATGTAAAACCTGAAAGTACTGGAAGAGCCGGTGTCACCCAGATATATTATGAGGTCGGCTTGATTGTCGCTGTTCAGGTTAATCGGAAAGTACTGGTGATTGAACACCTGCCCGGCTTCGGCCTGCAAGGTCGTGGAAGGCGCCCCGAAATTTCCGTTGCCCAGATTCGGGACGATATAGATCCGCGCCCTGGTCCACGATCCGCCACCCGGGGGGTCCTCAGATAGGAGCAGATCGGGTAACCCGTCGCCCGTCATATCGGCGGCACGGTCGAGATGGATCATTGCAACAGGAAAAGCCCACGTTTTGGCACGCCTGAAGTAGACCCCGCAGTCAGCGAAGACCGCCGAGTTCGCAAGTGAGACGAGTGACAACACGGCAATAATCGAGAACAATTTTTTTCGATTTAGGGTTTCGAACATTTGGGCCTCCTGGAGCTTGGGAGTGGTTGAGGAAAGGTTTGCGAAAGCAGTTTACAGCAAAAGCGGTGAGAGACGCGAGATAATTTCCCGGGACCGGAGAAAAGGTTGCCGAACTTGCGAGCCGAAACATATAATCAATTCACATTATTCCATTAAAAAAAGAGGTATTCCCCGTATGTACAGAAAGCTGTTTCTCGCTCTCTCCCTCACCACGTTTCTTTTTACCGGCCTATCGGCTCAAACGGGTTTTGATTATCCGAAGCCCAAAAAGGTCGAGCAGGTAGACAACTATCACGGCACGCAGGTCAGCGATCCTTATCGCTGGATGGAGGACACTGACTCTGCGGACATGCAGGCCTGGATCGCGGCCGAAAACAAAGTTACAGATGCATACTTCGCGACGATCCCCGCGCGCGAAAAGATCAAGGCGCGGCTGACCGAGCTTTGGAACTACGAACGCTATTCCGCGCCCGGCAAGATCGGCAACAAATACATCTATTCGAAGAACGATGGGTTGCAGAACCAAAGCGTGCTATACATCACCGACTCGATCGACAGCCCGGGCCGCATCCTTCTGGACCCGAACAAACTTTCCGCAGACGGCACGGCCGCGCTGAGCGGGTCGTCGTTCACTGACGATGGCAAATTGTGGGCTTATGGCGTCGCAATCGCCGGCTCCGACCGCACCGAGTGGAAAGTGATGAACGTTGACACCGGCGAATATCTGTCGGACACGCTGAAGCCGAATCGCCAGGGCGGCGTTTCTTGGCTCAACGACAACTCTGGCTTTTTCTACAACCGTTTCCCCGACGCGACCGCGGGCAAAGAGCTGAAGGGCGCAAGCAAATTCCAGAAACTATATTTTCACAAACTCGGCACGCCGCAGTCGGACGACCAACTCGTTTACGAGCGGCCGGATGACGGCGAGCTGTTTGTCGGCGGGGGTGTCACCGAGGATGGTAAGTGGCTCGTGATAAACGTCAACAAGGGCACCGAGCGGATGAACATGGTCTACGTTAAAAATCTGGCCGTGGAAAGTGCGCCGATCGTCCCGCTGGTGGGCGACCGCAAAAGCAGCTATAGCTTTGTCGGGAACGACGGGCCGGTCTTCTATTTTGAAACCGACAACGAAGCCGAGCGCGGACGTTTGGTCAGCGTAAACGTTTTGGCGAAGTCTCCGGTGTGGAAGGAGATCGTCCCGCAAGTTGAAGAATCGCTGAGCAATGTTCAGATGATCAACGATCAATTCGTGCTGAGCTATCTCAAGGACGCTTACACGCAGATCAAGATCGTCGACAAAGACGGCAAGTTTGTTCGCAACGTAGATCTTCCGGGCATCGGATCGGCGGGCGGTTTTGGCGGCAGGCAAAAAGACACCGAGACGTTCTACACTTTCTCGAGCTACAACGCTCCGCCGTCCATCTACCGCTACGACATGAAGACCGGCAAGAGCACTTTGTTCCGCAAGGCCGGTGTTAAGTTCGACGGATCACAGTACGAGGTCAAGCAGGTCTTTTTCAACAGCAAGGACGGAACACGCGTTCCGATGTTTCTCACCTATAAGAAGGGGATCAAGCTCGACGGCTCGAACCCGACTCTGCTGTACGCATACGGCGGATTCAACATTTCGCAGACACCCGGATTCTCGGTCGCTCGGCTTCCCTGGCTCGAGATGGGCGGGGTCTACGCCGTCGCAAATATCCGCGGCGGCGCCGAGTACGGCAAGTCATGGTGGAAAGGCGGCTCGCGTCTGAACAAGCAGAACACGTTCGACGATTTCATCGGCGCGGCGGAATATTTGATCGCGAACAAGTACACGAGCACGCCGAAGCTCGCGGTCCAGGGCGGATCAAATGGAGGCTTGTTGATCGGCGCGGTTTTGAATCAACGCCCCGACCTTTTCGGTGCTGCACTTCCCGCTGTCGGTGTTATGGATATGGTCCGCTTCACCGAGTTCACGGTCGGATCGGCATGGAAGTCCGACTACGGTGATCCGAAAGATTCCGCCGACTTTAAAGCCCTCTACGCCTATTCGCCGCTGCACAACATCAAACCCGGAACGAAGTATCCCGCGACGTTGGTGACGACCGCCGACCATGACGATCGCGTCTTCCCTGCTCACAGCTTCAAGTACACTGCGACTTTGCAGGAAGCCCAGGCAGGATCCGCTCCAGTGTTGATCCGAATCGAAACCAAAGCCGGCCACGGCGCCGGCAAACCGACGAGCAAGATCATCCAGGAGCAGGCTGACCTGTTGGGATTCCTGGTGAAGAATTTGGATATTAAGTACTAGGCCGCTGAGATTATGTGATAGGGCCTCGATCTCAGTTCGATCGAGGCCTTTTCATTTTTCGAGGTGTCTTTCGGGTCAGGTTTTAGAATAAGTTTCCGGAGCCGCCTCTTTTTCACGGTCTTCTGATACCAAACACAAAACGTCACGGCCGGGTTCTCATGATCAGGTCTTTGAGCTTGTCATCTGCAACGATTCCGCCGCGGTCATAGTTGGAGAGAATCACAACTGTGTAACCGGATTCCGGAAACCACCGCAGGGCCGAACTGATGCCAAGATCTCCCCCGCCATGCCCGATCGCCAGCTTTCCGCCAACCTCTTCCACCTCAAACCCGTAGCCGTACGAGATGTCACTCGCGGCATACTTTCTGAAAAAGTACTTCTTCGAAGTCAGCAGGTCGACGGATTTAGCACTGAGAAGTTTGCCCGCGCGCAGCGCGAGACAAAACCGAAGAAGATCGTCCGCGGTAGAGAATGCCCCGCCTTGCGAGCTACCTTTCGCGCCGTTATAAAGCGAAGTGTTTCGCCTCTCGCCAAGATGAAACTCAAAATAGTCGTCGCCCTTGTCCTCGAAGTTGGTGTAGCCCGTCGCGAGGTTCGGAGTATCGATGTCAGTCTCATAGAAACCCGTCGCGGTCATCCCGGCAACTTTGAAAATATGCCGGTTGACGTAATCGAAGTAACTCTCGCCGGACACCTTCTCGATTATCGCTCCAAGAATCACATAACCCGCGTTGCTGTACTGCATCTTCTCTCCGGGCTCGAACGAAAGTTTTTGATCGGCCAGCAGCGGAAAATAATCGTGCGGGGTCCGGAGAACTCCTTTCCGGCAGATATATCCTGCACCGTGGTAGTCACCGAGGCCTGACGAATGCGACAACAGATGGTGAACCGTGATCTTCTTGGCGACTTCCTTGTTGGGATAATCCGGCAGAATGTTCGCGACTGTGTCGTTGAGCGTTAGCTTTCCTTTTTCAATGAGCTGGGCAACGGCGACAGCCGTAAACATCTTCGTCGCGGACGCGATGTTCAATTTCGTGTCGATCCGGTTCGGAAAGTTGTAGGCCTTACTCGCCAGACCATACGCCCGTTTAAAGATGGGCGTGCCATCCTTCGCGACCAGTACGACACCCGAAAACGCATCCGCCGCGGCGAGCTTTGCCATAAAAACTTCGACATCTCTCGGAAGGTCGCGCTCGTCGGAGCGGATCACGATCGGAGGAGCGATCCGCTGCGAGCTGTACTGAGTGATTTTGTTCGCCGCGTCGACTTTGACGGTCAGTCGGAACCAGAGGTCCGTCAACATCGCCTGTGTGAGCACGACGATCTCGTCAGGCGTCGATTTCTCGATGCTTCGAAGCTTGTGTCCGCGCGTATCGAGAAAGCTCCGTGACTGCCTGTCGGCCCGGTCATGCGCGGTGTCCTCCTTCAAAAGCGCTTCACTATAACGCTCGCCGATGAAACGGCGAAACTCGTCCTGCCGTCCCCGCCCAAAGACGCCCAGCCAATCGGTCAGCTGCTTACCAGCCGGGGTAGGCGGAATTACGACACGCGCATTCGGCTGAGCGCGGACGACTGCCGGACTTACGATCAGAATCAAAAGGATAGGAGCGGACAAAACTGCTTTGAGGTGATTCATAACGGTCGCACGGTGCAGCATCAGGCACCTACGGCCATTATTCATTCGCTAAGCTAGCCTGTCTTGTACGATATTGCTGTGTCGGCGCAAGTAAGTACGCGGCGTAAAGCCGGTGATCCTTTTGAAGTGACGCGAGAAGTGGCTTTGATCAAAGAAACCTGTTTCAATCGCGGCTTCGGAAATAGCCGCTCCGCTGCGCATGATCCGCTGAGCATGAGTAATGCGCACCTGAGTTTGATACTCGTGGGGCGGAACCCCGATTTTATTGCTGAAAACCCGCACCAGGTGAAACGGGCTGAGATCCGCGATCGAAGCAAGATTGGATAACGAGATGTTCTCAGAGTAGTGGGCGCGAAGATAATCGCGGACCGTGCGCACGGCTCGCGGCTCGGCCTTCACAAATTTTCGGTTGCCCAGTCTCGCGAGAAGTTGTTCGATCGCCGAAACCAGTTGCACCTCCTGCTCCAGTGGCGAGGAAGGCGATTCGAGTGTCGAATAGAGCCGCGAGAAAGATTGAAATAATTCGACGTCTTTGAAAACCGGTCCTGCAAAAAAGGGGGCCGGTTTATCTCCGAAATCTTCAGGCCAGAGCCGGGCGAACGTTCTCGGGTTGATCTGCACGGCTCTGTACTCCACACCGATCGATCTACTTTCGTGTGCTTCTTCCGGGTTGAGGACGAGCAGCTGACCCGGTGCGGCGTCGTACTGATTTCCCCGACAGATATGAGTCTCCGTACCCCGGTTGATTACGGCTATGCATAGCTCTTCATGAAGATGCAGCGGGTAGTAATGAGTGACATCCGCGACATGCAGCAGTTTGAGATCGTCGAGGTGAGGCAGCAGCCGGAGGTTCAACTTCCAGTGCTCATCGTTCACGGTCATATAGCACGTAGTGAGCAGATTCCATATTAGCAAAAGCGGCTATACGTGGAGACGCGCTCTTATCGTTGATACCTCCATTGGTTCCAAGGGGCAATCAAATTCGCTCGCGAAAATGCCGCGATTTGAGGCCAATGCGAGGCGTGCGAAATTCTACCGATGCAGCGTACAAAAGTCCTTCGGCTCACTTCCCTTTTGAAATGTTCTCGCTTCCCCGTACGGACAATTTGCTGTTACGCGCATGCCGGTGACCGGGCAGACCATTACGGTTACGGTGTTGCGGTCGCCGGTGGATGAGGAAGATCGGCGCGCGGGGCTGGAGCTGTCCGAGCGGTTCTCGATGTTCTCCCAGGTATTGGACAAGGGCGTTGGTGATGGCGTGGGCTGAGTTGGGGGCCCTTCCTCCGGCTCGGGGGACAAACCGCTGTCATCATAAACCGGCGCGCTTGTGTCGATCATCTCACGCGGCGGGATCGTTCCCCCGACGAACAACTCTATCCGCCGGAATTCCGCCGGAACATTTGTCGCGAAGTTTTCTTTCGATTCAGGAGACTGTTCGGTCGCCCACTCCGGATCATCGAGACCTTCGATTTTGGGCGTCGGAGAGACCGACGCGGTTGGTGTCGGTTTCACTTCGGCGATGTCGGCCGCTTCGATCTCGCGAATCAACAGACCGTTGCGGATGTCGATCTCCGCCTTCCGCACGTTGGCCGGCATTGCCCAATCGCCGTTCCATTCGGGATGAAGCTGCAACGCTTCCTTCATGAAATCCGCCCAGATCGGCATCGCGGAATCGGCTCCCTTCATGGCGAGATCGTCGTTGTCGTCGAAGCCGACGTACACGACGCAGACGAGCTCGGGCGTGAACCCCGCGAACCATCCGTCTCGCGACGTTCCGGTCTTTCCTGCGAACGCGGTCTTGCCCGCGACGTTTTTAAATCCCCACCCTTGCGCTTGAGCCGCGGTGCCGCGGTTTATGACGTCCTTCATCATGTCGTCCATGATGTACGCGACGTCGGGCCGAATGACATTCTTTTTATCGACCTGCGGGGCCGAGACGGTCGTGCCGTCGCCCTGAGTGACCTGCGTGATCGGCATCGGGGCGACGCGGTCGCCAAGATTCGCGAACATCGTGTATGCCGCGGCGACATTCAGCGGCGACGCTTCGGCTGTCCCGAGCGCCATCGACGGATACGCCCGCTCGACCTTCGGCATGCCAGCCTTGTTCGCGAGGTTCATCACCTTTCCGATGTTGACCTGCATCCCGATATCGACGGTGATCGTGTTCTTGCTCTTCACGAGCGCGTCACGCAGCGTTGTCTCTTTATTCGAGAACGTGTCCCCGTAATTGTTCGGAGCGTATGTGTCCTGATTAAATGTGAAGATCTTTTTCTCGTCTTTGAAGACCGTCGCCGCGGTGAAGACACGCGACGCCGTGTCGTATGCGGAGTTGATCGCCGTCGCGTAGACGAACGGTTTGAAAACGGAACCGGGCTGACGCATCGCGTCCGTGGCCCGGTTGAATTGGTTCTGCTGAAAATCGCGGCCACCGACCATGGCGACGATCTCGCCGGTCTTTGGACGGATCGCAACGAGTGCACCGTTTAGATTTCCTTTCGGCTGTTTCGGAAAATACTTTTCGAGTTTGTCGAGCCGGTCCGCCATCGTCGCGTATGCGATCCGCTGCAGGTCCGGGTCGATCGACGTGTACACGCGGTAATGTTGCAGTGCTTCAGGATCGCTGACGACCTTGGGTAATTCTTCAATCGCGAACTGCGAGAAGTAAGGCATTCCCTGCAGATCTTTCCGGCCCGTCACCGGTTTTAGTACCAGCCTCGTCGCGCGGGCGTCGGCGGCCTGCGGCTGACCAATTTCGCCGGCTTCGAGCATCGAGTCGATCACCTGATTTCGACGCTCTTCCACGCGCTCGGGATTTTTGTACGGGCCATAGCGGTTCGGGCTTCGAATGATTCCTGCCATGAATGCCGCCTCGCCCAATGTAAGCTGTGAAACATCCTTTCCGAAATAAACGTTGGCCGCCTCACCGACGCCGTATATCGAAACACCCGACTGCTGACCGAGGTAAATCTGATTCGCGTACAGCGTGAAGATCTCTTCCTTGCTCAAACGCGTTTCCAAAATCACGGACATGAAGGCCTCGGTCACTTTGCGTTCGAGCGTCGGGTCATTGTTCAGGAGAAGATTTTTTACGAGCTGCTGCGTGATCGACGAGCCGCCCTGATTTGCGAGCGGCGAGTCGTCGCCCTCCTTTTCGTATCTACGCCAAAGAGCCCTGGCGATACCTCTAAAGTTCACGCCGTAATGCTCGAAGAAAGCACGGTCCTCAGTCACCGTTATCGCTTTCACAAGGTGCGGCGGAATGTCGGCAAACGTCACAGTGCGTCTCAGCCCGTCACCTTCCGCGGCGACGGTGCTGCTGAGCATCTTGGGCTCGAGCTTGATCTTATCAACCTGCGCTTTCAGTTCGAGATCCGCGATCCCATTGACCGATTTTCCATCCTTCGCGAAGCTCACGGAAACCGGCGGAAATATTTTCTTACCATCCAGGACGCCGGTGGTCCCGGGTTCGATGACGAGCTTGCCCTCAATAACAGAGTAGCGGCTGCGCGACTGGTCGGCCTTGTTGTTCTTCTCGATATAGCCCGCCGACTTGAGATAGTCGATGAGCTCCACCACGGTAACCCGTTCCCCGGCCTTTAGCGTTTTCGGCGCCGAGTATATCCCGGCCGAGGGCGTGTAGATCTCGCCGCTCAGCAGCCGGCGGTCGATGCGATCGGAGAAGTCGAACCAAAAATAGGTGAATGACAGAAGGCCGATGAGTACGAAGACGAGAGTAAAGGTGACGATCCAGGGATTAATGAAGAAACGTGCGACGCGCCGGAAACGAGAAGGCGGCGGGCCTTGATAAGCTACGACTCGGCGCACCTCCGCCCCGCCTTTCGGCGAGCGTCTTGACCGCATGTGTTTCGGCTGGAAAGGGTCCCGCATTTCCGAGTACTGGTTCAGCGAGTTAGAGAGGTTTCGGATTTAGGCCGTTGCCTTGTAAAATTTTAACTAGATTCTGTTGGTAATGTCTATCACATTTTCCGGGTCGGATTTTCGAATTGCGATTTGCGATTTCTTTGCGGCTTAGCTTCTTTGCTTTAACAAACCGTCGAGTATCTCGCAATGGATGTTCGCGCAAAGACGCTGACCCGCAAAGGAAGAACGGCCGGCGCGGGCGGACCGGATCGAAAGTGGAAAATCGAAGATCGACAATGCATACATGAAATTTCTTGTAACAGGGGGTTCCGGGTACCTCGGCACGCACGTCCGCCGTTATTTCCGGGCGGACGATTTTTCGCGGACCTCGGGCGTCGACGTTTTGAATACGGCTGACGTCGTGGCCGCGGCGGATTACGACGTCGTGATCCATCTGGCCGCGCATCTCGACAAGTCACCCGACGCGGCCGAACAGGTATTTCTGACAAACGTCGACGGCACGATCAATCTCCTGAAGAACATGAGGCGCGACGCCGTTTTCATATTCGCCTCGACAAAAGACGTGTACGGGCGCTTCGCGGACAACTACGCCGAGGTTCCGGAAAACTGTCCGACCCTTTACGCCGGGCAGTCCGCCCTCGAATGGTCAAAGTTGATCGCCGAAAGGTACGTCGAGTATTACGCGCACGAGCTAGGATTTCGTTCATGCGTTTTTCGAATGTCGACAGTATACGGACGGACAAGTGAAGGAACGACACCGAACTTTGTCGCGGGCTATGCGGATGCGATCAACTTCGGCGAGCAGATAAGACTCCCGGGCGGCGGGCGTCCCCGGCGTGACATCCTGCACGTCGACGACTTCTCTGCTGCGTGCAAGGCCTTCGTTGATTCGGTGATCCGCCACGGCTTGTATAACATCGGCGGCGGGCACGCGAACGCAGTTACCCTCAAAGATTTGGTTGCGAAGCTCGAGGACGTGTCGGCATTGCAGGCGGTCGTCGATTCGGAGAATCCGCTGCCGGACCCGGTACCGAAGAATTACGTCACCGATATTTCTTTGATAACGCGCGAACTCGATTGGCGGCCAAGCATCACCGTCGATGAAGGCCTAAAAACATTGTTCGGTGGATCGCTGATATGAACATTCTCGTCCGCGGCACAAACTGGATCGGCGACGCAGTGATGACGATCCCGGCTGTGAGAAAACTGCGGACGCTGTTTCCCGACGCCAGACTCACATTGCAAACTCGCGCGTGGGCGAAGGGTATCTTAAGCCAAACGGATCTGTTCGATGAGATAGTCACTCCAGACGGATTTTTCGATCAGGTCGGGACGCTTCGGAAAGGTCGCTTCGATCTTGCAGTTATTTTTCCGAATTCATTCTCGTCGGCCCTCGCCGTCCGGATGTCGGGAGCCGGACGTCGATTCGGTTACGCCACCGAGCGAAGATCGCTTCTTTTAACCGATCCCGTCGAGCTCCCCGATTGGAAAGATTCGCGTCACGAAGTTTATTACTATCTCAACCTCATCGACGCTGTGGAGCGGAGGTACTTCGGCCGTGAGACGGAAACGCTTGATCTCGAGCCGCGGCTCGCGATCAAAGATGGCGGGCCTGCCCGGAATATTCTCGATCGAGCCGGCGCCGCGCGAAACCTGCCGACGGTCGCCCTCGCACCCGGTTCGACGAACTCGCGGGCGAAGCGCTGGATCCCCGAGCGGTTCGCACAGCTCAACGATCGACTGCAGTCGGAGTTGAACTGCAACGTGATACTTCTCGGATCAAAGGACGACAAGGAAATTTCGCAAATGGTCGCTTCATTATCGTCACGCCGGCCTTTCGACATTACGGGCGAAACCGACATCGAGGAGGCAACCGCGATCCTAGGCGAGATCGACCTGCTAATTTCAAATGACATGGGCCTCGCCCATCTCGCCCCGGCGGTCGGGACCGAAACGCTGGTGATCTTCGGACCGACGAATCAGCTCACGACGCGGCCTTTCTCGCAACAGTCGGCGGTAATCTCCGCGAACGTGGAATGCTCGCCGTGCATGCTTCGGGATTGCCCCATCGATCATCGATGCATGACGCGGATCTCCGTGGACGCGATCTTCGAAAGGGCGAAGGCGATCTTAAATAATGGAAACTGAACAACGAAAAAAGGCGGCGTTTCTGGATCGTGACGGGACGCTGATCGAAGAGGTCAACTTTCTTTCCGATGTCGATGACCTTCGCGTTTTCCCATTCACGTTCGAGGCGGTAAAGCTTTTAAAGGACGCAGGGTTTCTTGTGATCGTCGTCACGAATCAATCCGGCATCGGGCGCGGGATTTACGACGAGGCCGCGATGCATGCGATTCATGATGAAATTCAAGCGCGGCTCGACGGCATGATCGACGCGTTTTATTTCTGCCCGCATCTCCCATGCGACGGATGTGCATGCCGAAAACCGAATCTCGGAATGCTCGAATCGGCGGTGAAAGATTTGTCTGTCGAGCTGTCAGATTCGTGGATGATCGGGGACAAAAAGATAGACGTCGAGACCGGACAAAACGCCGGGACCCGGACGGCTCTCGTCATGACCGGATACGGGCGGTCGCACGCGGACCAGCTCACTACTAAGCCTGATGTGCTAGCTGAAAATCTGCTCGATGCTGTGCGGGCAGCTCTACTGTAAACTCACTTCCCTTATTTAACCCTTCGCTCCGAACGCTTACCGATCCCCCGTGCATTTCTACCAGTTGGCGAACGATCGCGAGCCCGAGTCCCAAGCCGCCATTTCGCGCCGGAGTGGACGAGTCCTGCCGAAATCTTTCAAAAACGAGAGGTAAAAATTCGGGTTTGATGCCGATGCCGTTGTCGGTCACCGAGACGTTCAGCCGTGAGTTCCGCACCGCGAGAGCTACTTCGACGTGGCCGTTCTCGGGAGTAAATTTTATCGCGTTTGTGAGCAGATTCGAGAACACCTGCATCAGGCGATTGCGGTCCCCGGAGATTGTCACCGCGGCCGCGCCGTCGTCAACTACTTCGGAGATTCTGATGCCTCTCGCCTCGGCGATCGGCGTCACACTTTGAATTGCATCCTGAACCAACTCGGTCGCATTGACCTGCTCGAACTCGAGAACGAGCTTGCCGGAGATGATGCGGGCGACGTCGAGCAGATCTTCTATCAACCTATTCTGCGTCTCCGAATTCTTTATGATCGTGCTTAAAGCTCTCGTGATCTGTTCATCATCGAGATCACCGGCCTTCAGCATCCTCGCCCACCCGAGGATCGAATTGAGCGGTGTTTTCAGTTCATGCGAGACGGTGGCCATGAACTCATCCCGCAGCCGGTTCGCGATCTCGGCCTCCCGCCGGGCGATCTGCTCTTTTTTTAGAATGTCTTCGCGCTCGTCCGCCACGAGTCTTAGAGACTGGTTCGCTTGCGCCAACTCCCTCGTCCGTTCGCCAATTCGGTCCTCCAGGTCCCGATTCGCATTGATCAGTGCGGCTTCGGCTCCCCGACGTTTTCCGATCTCCCGCGAAACGACGATGTTGGCCAAGCCCAGAGCCACCACACCGGAAACGCATCCCAATATGAGGATCCAGATCGTTCTGAAAAAACTTTCATCAAGCGCTTTTTCTCGAAGCAGGAGCGACGACTGTTCGGCAGTCTTCAGGCGGTCGATCGAGTTCCGGATATTTGTCGTCAAGGACCTTTCTGAGGAATCACCGAGGCTCGCGATGGTGGCGTCGAACCCCTCAACCCTGCGCCGTTCTATCTTACTCTGGGCCTGTGCCAGATACCGGTCGGTCGTGCCCTGCAGCGCGGCAAGCTCTTCCAACTCGGATGGACTGTCCGTCATCATTTCTCTCAACTGGGCGACTGTCTGGATAATCCTGGGTTTCGCGCTCTCGAAGGGCGCGAGATAGGAATCGTTTCCGGTGATGATGAAACCGCTCACCGCAGAATCAACGTCGAGTGTAAGACGTAGCACTTCGTCGAGTTTCGAAACAGTATTCTGCGTCTGCTTTTCGATGTCGAACGCGTCCTGCTGCGACCCGGTATGCTGGTAAAAGGCAACGCCCAGCATCGTCAGGACGATGACAACGAAGAATAGGATCAAAGGAAGTTTTCTTTCGATCGTTAGGGGCATGAAACGATTTACGTTCTCGGACTGAGGATTTTCTGTTACGGCAAATCTGAAACGAGCCCTATTTCGAAATTGAAGGTCGGTGGAAATCCGCGATCCGCAATTTCAAACGTCTCGGCCAAAGTCGTCGTCCAATCGTTCGATGTCATCTTCACCGAAATAGTCGCCTGTTTGGATTTCGATGATGACGAGTTTTTCGTTGGCGGGGGAGTTTTCGATGCGATGTGCGGCGCCGACCGGGATGTCTACCGCTTCGCCGGTATGTACTAGGATTTCCGCGTCGTTTAGTGTTACTTTAGCTGTGCCGCGGACCACGAACCAGTGCTCGGCACGGTGTGAGTGGCGTTGATAGCTGATACGCTTGCCCGGCAAAACTTCGAGTCGCTTAACCTTAAAATTTTCGCCTTCATCCAGGATCGTAAAGCTGCCCCAAGGCCGCTCTTCGAAGACGGATGGTTCTGCAGTTTCCTTTTTCATTTTGAACCGCACCCGAGCATGTTCAGTTTAGACGAAAATACAGGTTCCGCCAATACGCTCCCGCTCCAAAAACTTCAAACGCTCATCATCGGGCGCCTGATCGTGATCTTCCTTCTTCTCGTGACGAGCTGGATCTGGTACAGCGGCTCGTTTCAGCTCACCCTTGAGGATTTTCCGGAAGGACCTTTTCTTGTCTTTGTCGTTTCGGTGGGACTGACAGCGGTGTACTTTTTGCTGTCCCGGATTTTTTCCCGATCGATCGAAATACAGGTTCGTGCGCAGTTTCTCATCGACGCCTTATTGATAACCTGGCTGGTCTGGAAAACCGGCGACCTGACCTCGCCATACATCACGCTTTATATAGTGCTGATCGGCGTGTCGAGCGCATTTCTCCGGCCGCAGGCGACATTCCTGATGGCCGTCGTCTGCATCTCGTTTTTCCTGATGCTGACGGTCCTGACCGGACTTTCAGTTCTTCAGCCGTCCGGCGTCGCACAATCTACGCCGCGGATCATCCAGATCGTAAGTTTTCATACGATCGCGTTTCTTGTCGTCGGACTGCTCGCCTCGAAACTCTCGGAGCGGCTCAGCTCAGGAGAACAGCTCAAGGAAGCGACGAAGACGCTTGCCAATCTCCAGGCGCTGCACGAACGCATCATCGAATCGATCCGGTCAGGTCTGATCACCACCGATCTCGACGGAAACATTTACACCTTCAACGCGGCCGCGGCGGAGATTACCGGATATCGCGCTGAAATGATGCGGGGACGTTCCATTTTTTCTCTCTTTGGAAATATCAAACAGGCGATCGAGCTTTCCCTCGACGGCCGCGATCTGGATCAGCTACCCCGCTTCGAAACGAACCTTGTTACTCCGGAGGGATTCGCGGTCCGCATCGGTTACAACATTTCGCCGCTATTCTCCGAGAATGGCGAACGCTCGGGCCTCATCGTGACCTTCCAGGATCTGACCGATATTCGCTCGATGGAAGAAAGCATCAAGCGAAAGGATCGGCTCGCCGCGGTGGGAAGGGTGGGAGCGGGACTGGCCCACGAGATCAGGAATCCGCTCGGGGCAATGCGTGGCGCGATTCAGGTTCTCGAGTCGAACACGCCGCCCGAATCGGTGCAGGCCGACCTGATGAAGATAATCCTCCGCGAGTCGGACCGCCTGAACAGCATCATCACAAATTTTCTAAGCTACGCTAAACCCAAGGTTGGAAGCTTCAGCGAGATCGACGCGTGCGAGGCAATTCGCGACACGGTAAAGCTCTTGCGCCACAGCCCGGAGGTGAAGGAAAAGCATCGGATAAAAGAAATGCTGCCGCAGAACCCGGTCTTTGTTTCTGCCGACTCGACCCAGCTCAAGCAAGTGTTTTGGAACCTCGCCCGGAATTCGATCAACGCAATGCCGGACGGCGGCGAGATCTCGATCACGCTCGAAAGCGTACCGGATAACCGGGTGCAGATCATGTTCGAAGACAGCGGAGTCGGCATGTCGCCGGAACAGGTCGAGCGTCTTTTCGAACCGTTCTCGAATTCTACATCCGGCGGTACCGGCCTCGGCCTCTCGATCGTTTACCAGATCATCCGCGACCACGACGGCGCGATCAATGTTCGCAGTTTCCAGGGTGAGGGAACGGTCATTACAATTGTTCTGCCCCGGGCGACGCAATCGGTCCCTGTCGAAACGGGCCAGTCAATTCACGAAACAAACGAACCGACCCCGCTAAAGGAATACTTGCAGGTCAAACGCGAATCGAAAGTTTCTTCTTGAACCTCAACCTTCTTTTCTGTGAAAATGGTTCCTACGAATCGGCCTTCCCGGTTCACGCGCTAACCCTTCGGGTCAACTGAACCAGCACATTACGAATGTCTAACATACTGATTGTTGATGACGAGCAGAGCTACAGGCAGCTGTTGAGCCTCGTCTTCGAAGGCGACGGACACTCGATCCGGACGGCCTCTAACGGACGCGAAGCTCTCACGCTACTCCAGGCCGAGCCTGCGGATATCGTCATATCCGACGTGCGGATGCCCGACATGGACGGCATCGAAATGCTTAGCGCTGTTCGTGAATCTCAGCCCGACCTCGGCGTTGTTCTCATGACCGCCTTCGCGTCGGTGGAAACCGCGCGCGAGGCTTTCAAACTTGGAGCTGACGATTTTATTCAAAAGCCGTTCGACGTGGAAGAGCTGAAGCTGATCGTCAAAAAGACACTCGAGAAGCAGGCACTGATCGACGAGAACCGCGCCTTTCGACGAGCCCAGCGCGAGCGCGGGAGCATCAAGAACATCGTCGGCAATTCGGCAAAGATGCATGCGATTTTCCAGATGATAGAAACGGTCGCCGAGGTCCAGTCGACGGTTCTCATCATGGGCGAAAGCGGAACCGGAAAGGAGCTGGTCGCACGCGCGATCCACGACCTCAGCTCACGTGCGGAGAAACCGTTCATCTCCATAAACTGCGGCGCATTCACCGAGACGCTGCTCGAGTCCGAATTGTTCGGATATGTGAAAGGCTCATTCACCGGCGCGAATACGAATAGGAAGGGATTGTTTGAAGCCGCGAATCGGGGAACGATCTTTCTTGATGAGATCGGCGAGATGTCGCCGGCGATGCAGGTCAAACTGCTGCGCGTTCTACAGGAAAAGAAGGTCCGGCCGGTCGGTGCACATGAAGAGCTTACGATCGACGCCCGCGTGATCGCCGCGACCAACCGCGATCTAAAGCAGATGTCGATCGACGGCACCTTTCGCGAAGATCTCTTTTATCGAGTATCCGTAATTCCGATCAACCTTCCGCCGCTCCGGGACCGCCCCGAGGACATCCCGGATCTCGCGAGCCACTTCGTCGGGAAATTCTGCGAGCAGGCGGGTCGAAGCCTGACCATCGCGCCGAAGGCAATGCAGTTGTTAGAAAACTATATGTGGGGCGGCAACGTCCGCGAGCTCGAACAC
>DATLCA010000110.1:0-1329 GCA_035526605.1 Pyrinomonadaceae bacterium
TCTTTTTGTGTGCGATCGATTTGATCTTGTTCGGGGCTTCGCCCGATTCGTCGATCACCATCGTCCCAATCTGCGCCGGCTCAAAAGTGTTGCAGACGCGGACGGGAATTCCGCTATCGACCGCCGGCTTGATCGTCTTCGGATGCAAAACTTTCGCACCGAAATACGCGAGCTCGGCCGCCTCTTCGTAGCTCAGGGTCGGTATCGTCCGTGCGTCAACGCAGATACGCGGATCGCATGTCATGACGCCGGTGACGTCGGTCCATATCTGAAGCTGGCTCGCATTAAGCGCGGCCGCGATGATCGCCGCGGAATAGTCCGAACCGCCGCGCCCGAGCGTCGTAGTTTCACCGCTCCGGCTCGCCGCGATGAAGCCGCCCATCACGGAAACTTCCCCGTTGTTGATGATCGGTTCCAGCTCCAGTTTCACAAGCTCGTTCGTCTCGTCGATTATCGGGGTGGCCGAGCCGTATTCGTCGTCGGTGACGATCAGCCGACGCGAATCCACCTGCCGCGCATTCACGCCTTTCGATTTCAAAACTTCGGTTAGCAGACGCGAGGAAAGTTGCTCGCCGTAAGACACAACCGCGTCCTTCAGCATCTGCAGCGGAAGCGACCGCCGCGAGACGCGCATCAGCAGATCCGAAAGCTCGCCTCGTGCAAATTCGAGCTCGCCGTTGAATGCGTTGGGTGTACCTGCCGGGATAAATCTTCGGGAAACTTCCAGGTGTCTTTCGAAGTGCGGTTCCAGCGATGCGAATGCTTCGGCGAACTCACCCTTTTTTGCAATTTCGAAAGCGGCGAGCAAGGCATCCGTCACCTTCGTCATGGCCGAAACTACGACTACGGGATGACCGTCGATTTGCGTCGATACGATGTGAATGACGCGCTCGAAGGCGGCCACGTCGCCGACCGACGTGCCTCCGAATTTCATGACAATTGGACCGGTACGCTCGCTCAAAATTACGTATGAGTTCAACCGTTTGTCCGGTTATTGTCAAGTTCTTTGTCCCTGCGGTATCGGTCGCAACTTTAAATTTCCCAAATTGGATTGGGCTCGTCCGTCTATGAAATCTATGATGGTGATTTCCCCTCTGTTCCGTGTCTTTTCCGTGCATTCCGTGTATTCGGTGGTCAGGCTTTAAAGCAGGAACCACGGAATACACGGAGAAGACACGGAACAACAGACCGAGACGAGGCTCGCTACTTTTCAAAACCAAGAAAGACCGGTTGCACCCAGGGAAAAATCAAAAAGGCCGGGCCATTTACGCCCGACCTTTTTTAAGTCTTATATCTGAAGCTTTCGTCTATTTCTGCCCGCCCTTGCGG
>DATLCA010000111.1:0-21525 GCA_035526605.1 Pyrinomonadaceae bacterium
ACCTGCAAACGCTTTCGCTCAGCTTTCGGAAGTGATTTGTCGTCGGTTACTTCCCGAACATATTCCGCCACTGTCGGGCCGAAATTCTTGCCTACTTCTTCAAAAGTCACACCGCAATCTTCAACCGTGTCGTGAAGCAAAGCCGCGGTAATGATGTCGGCGTCTTCGATTCCTCCGACGTTAACGAGCAGGTTCGCGACCTCGATCGGGTGGTTGATGTACGGTTCCCCGTCACTCCCTTTGCGCTTTTGGTCCTTATGCTTTTTCGCGGCGAAGCTCGCCGCGTTCGTTACCTTACCGAGATCGTTCATGTAGCTATGGACTGTGAGCTATGAGCTGCGAGCTGAATCCCTTTGGCGATGAGGATAGTTCGTAGCTCGGCGCTTTCATTTGATCACTTCGATCGTTAGAGTCTGCTGACCCGAGATCAAAAACTCTGCGGGCGGAAGTGCGAGTTCGTTGACGATCGTCTGGACGGCGGGTTTAATTCCACCGGCGGTGCGGTCGTTATTGAGTGTCGCGAGGACGGACGGCGGGAGATTCGGCATTTCGCTCGAGCCGATGATTGCCCCGCTCGTCGTCCGGAACGTTTGAAGGTACAAGCGGTCCGCCATTTTGAGTTTGTTGATCGTTGCGACAAGGTCGCTCAGGTCACGCGGAACAAATTGCTGGATCGCCGCGTTCTGCTGGATCTCTCTCCCGTCCGCCACCGTGATCGAGAAAAGACCCGTCGGCGTGCCCGCCGGTATGGTTACCGGTATCCGCTGCACAAATATCTTTCCGGAATTGGTCCTCGCGAAGGCTTGGACTTCGACGGTCTCGCCCGCTTTCACCCGAGTCCGGTCGATCGACATTCTGTCGAGCACCGCAGTTTTGCTTCCGTCCGAGGACGTCAGGTTGAGGGTTATTCCGCTGATCTCCAGATCGTCAAAACGACTTTTCATCAAGGCCGCGACCGGAGAGGCCACCGACGCCGCGGCGAGCTGGGTCGCCTGCCCACCCGCGAATCGCCGATCAATTTTGATCGGCTGTTGATTCCGGATGCCGATCTCGCCGGCGATCTGCACCGTCGCATCACCGACCGTCCGTTCCTGGGCGACGGCAGTGTTGTAAACCGCGATGTTCAGAAGGAGGGGAGTCAGGAAATCATCCTTCGCCACCTCGAAGTTGATAACTTCGGTTTGACCGCGGCTGGATGTGACGTTGATCCGAACCGGGATCATCTTCGGCGACTGCCCCAGTTTGCCGTAGACACCCGTCGCACGGTCCTGTGTCATCGTCCCGACCATCGAGTCCGGCACCGAAAGTTTGAAAGAATTATTAACACTCGGAACAACCGCAACCACGTGCGACTCCGCCATCGGCAGATCCGACGTTCCCAGACTCAGAAACGGATGCCCGAACGCGTAAACTTTATCGCCGTCGCGCCAGGTAACCGTTCCGGCCGCGGCAAGACTGTAGTCGCCGCGCGTGAGCTGCATCGAAACCGACGCACCCCCGAGCAGTGTCGTCGCGTCGGCCTTCTTCATAGCGGAGATCGGTGCCGATCCCCCCACCGCGGAAACCGGTACCAGTCCGGCCTGCAGAAGCTGCGGCGTGAACTCGTTGAGTGTCTGCTGTGAAAATCCCGAGAATGTCATCGGCGTCGCGATCGGCTGGAAGGATTGCCCGGCGACAGCCGACAACAGAGAATTGTTGGAGACGCCCAGCAGTCCGCTCGACGCCGCCGGATTTTTAGGGAACTCAGACGCCCAGTTCGTCGAGGCCAATTCAGCAAACGAAACGCTCTTTGGTTCCGCCGCCGTCATCTTGTTTACCTCTTTCTTCTCGAAGATCGCGATCATCTGTTCGATCGGCGTAATTCCGCAGATCGGTTCTTTTGAAAAAGGGAAGCTGTATGAGATCGCCCCGACCAACTTGCCGTCGATGTAAACCGGCGAGCCCGACATTCCCGCGAACACGCTTGTGCGATCGGCTCCGCCGCCGCTCAATCGCCCGACGATCAAATCCTGTTTCGGCCCTATTGCTCCAGGCACGACCCCAAGTATCTCGACATTGAACTCTTCCGGCTCGCTCCCGCGAAATACCGTCCTTGCCTTCCCGGTCATCCCCTCTTTCAATTGCGACAAAGGGAAAAAACTTGTAGATCCGGTTCCACCCGAAGGGCCGCTGTAGGCCACCGGGGTTTGCGCAAAAACGTTCAACGAAAAGGTAATAAATGCGAGCAAAAGTGCTGGAAATTTCAGGTTTGACATCTTTAAAAACTTCTTCCCCATCAGTGCCGACTATGGTACCATTTTGACTGGCCGTTCCGAAGTCTTTTCCGTTAGGCTTCACTTAAGAATCCCTTCTTCTTTCCTTAGTTGCATCACTTCACAAATCGTTTTATATGGCAAAGAGTATCCGCCTTCTCAAAAGCTTTTCGCGTTTAGTGTTTCCCGTCGTGTTTCTGGTCGCGGTCGCGGTCGCGGTCGCTTCCGTCTGGCTTGTCCACGAAACCGCACATCCGGTCAGCGCCGCCTATCTCGTCACGCCTCAGGTTTACGGAATGCTCAGTGCCCGGGGGGCTCAGGTGACCGACGAGAATTGGGTGAACAAGGATGGAACCCCGGCGCGAGGCTGGCTATTACGTGGAGCACAGGACGCACCCGCGGTGATCCTGCTTCACAAATATGGTACGAACCGATCTTACGTGCTGAACCTCGGTGTAAAGCTCAACGAGGCGACGAATTTTACGGTTTTGATGCCCGATCAGCGGGGTCATGGTCAGAATCCGGCGGTCAAATATACTTCGTTTGGCGGCTGCGAGGCGGACGATACCACGGCGGCGATACAGTTTCTGCGAAATTTGAAGACGCCGGAGCAGTTTGGCCTCGTAGGCAAGGACGTCGGAATCTATGGTTTGGAGATGGGATCGTTCGCCGCCATCTCGGCGGCGACACAGGACGAAAGCGTAAAGGCGCTGGCTCTGGATTCTGTTCCGCAAAACGCGGACAGCATGCTCGCGTCCACCGTCGAGAACCGGTTCCCGTTCGGGAGCACCGTGACGGCGGAATTCGCCAAGCTGGGAACGCGTCCTTACTTTTTCGAAGGATGCTTCAGGAGGGAATCATCGTGCGACATGGCTAAAACATTGGCAGGTCGAAAGGTGTTGCTGCTGGGTGGGCTGGATGCTCCAAATTTTCAGGAGTCGACGTCGAAGCTGGGCAAATGCTTTCCCGGCAACTCGACAGTCGAATCCAAAACCGACCTGAGCCCGTCGGGTTACAGCATCATTAACGCTTCACTCGAACTTTCCGAAGGGTACGACCAGCGAGTGATCGATTTTTTTCGGCAAGCTCTAGGCCCTCCCCCGCCCATGATGTGATTCTACAAATCAATTTCCTTCTTTGAATGGCCGTTCGTCTGGGCGGCCTTCACTATTTCGGCGTTCGACTCCATCTTGTCGACGGCCTGGGCGAGAATGCCGCGAAGCTTGGTGAGGCGCTTGCTCGTGGACGTCATCTCTATCATTTTGTACTTGATGTCGTTGTCGAGACTGAACGCGGCCGTCACGAGAAATGAAAGCGATTCCGGTTCCGTCTTCGGGATATCGGGAAAGCTGCCGCGACTTCCGCCAAGCTTGAACGCGGCTTTGGCGATTCGCTCGAAAAGATCGAATACCTCGTCGGCGATCGACTCGACGCGATCCTCCGATTCTCTTTCGTCTTCGAAAAACTCCACGGCCGCGCTCAGATACGGGGTGCCCGCGTCTACATAATCCAGCAGGCGGTACCGGATGACGCCCGACGTTACGATGTTGGCCCGCCCATCCGGAAGCATGCTTGTCTCACGAACTTCCGCCGCACACCCGACGCTTCCGATCTGCGGCCGATCGGGAAGAGGTTCTTTCTGATCGAAAAAAGTGATCCCGAAGAGATTTCGGCGGAGTTCAATGTCGGAAAGCATTTGCCGATAGCGGGGTTCGAAAATGTGCAAGGGCAGAATCTCGTTGGGAAGTAGAACTAGCGGGAGAGGGAACAACGGAAGCTGTTTGACCCCGAGCACTCTCTCCATTGCTTCCGACATAATGTTTAGTCAACGCCGCCGGCGCTTGAGGGCCGCCACCAAACAGAACCGAACTAGTAAGTTTGACCCTCGACGCCTATCCGACCAACTCGGCATTTGACTCCTCTTCTTCAAATAATTGAGGAGTCGCCGGCGGGCCCGAAATGATTTGCGAAATGAATTCCGCGATCTGGGCCGGTTCTTCACCGCCAAGGGCGAGCCTCTTGGCACCGATGACCGCATCCGCAATATTCTCCACCTTCGTCTTGAAACGGTTGTCGCGCAACACGAGATCTTCGACCACCCGGCGCTCCAGTCTCTCGCGGCCGGCATCCTCGGGCAGATCGGCCGCGACCGCGTACTCAACCGGCACCGATATATTTTTGAGGCGAATGTGAAGAGCTCCGGTGATCTTCTGTGCGTCGGTCCGGATCTTTTTCGATTCGATAAGTGAATTCGGAAAGCCAAGCTGGCCGCGAAGTGTGATCTCGACGATCGGCGCGATGTCTTCGGCGATCCGAACTTCGCGCGAAACTTTCTCGAGCACGTCGCGGGTCAGATCCTTCGTGTCGGCGTAGCCGTCCACGTCGAACGAAATCCGCTGAAACGGGCGCTGCCGGTAATCGTTGATATGTTTAGCGGCGACCTGGTTGTCATCGCCGACTTCGACGAGAAACACTCCACGCGTTTCGCGGTACTCGGAAATGTTCGTCACCTCGGTCGAGCCGGGATTGAACGCCCAGTTGTCGATCTCGAAATGCATATGAGTGTGACCGAGCCCGACGTAATCTGTAACGGATTTAAGCTCGGACAGGGCGGCCATCGACAGTGCCGGGATCGGATGCGTCTGATGCCCCTCGACGTCGGTGTGCAGGAGAAGAATATGGAAAGCTCCTTCGCGTCGCGTTTCTTTTATCGCCGCAGTGAGCATCGGGATCGCCCAGTTCGCGGAGGCACCATACCAGTGCGAACCGAAGATCCGAGCTCGCCCTATATCGACGTAACCTCCCCGCCCATCGTCCCACGGCTTATAAGTTATTTGCCCACCTTCGTTGGTCGGTTCGAGAAGGTGGATCAGGTCCCAATTTGCCAATGAGCGGAGCCAACTATATTCGCTATCGGTGTGCTTTTGATCGTGATTGCCCTCGATGGTTACGACCGGAATGCCGGCTTCCTTGAGAAGGTTGAGACCGGCGACGGCGTAGTTCATTGTCTCGGGCGGCACATTTCGCTTGTGAAAAAAGTCGCCGCACATGATCACAAAATCGACTTTCTCGCCGATCGCGTATTTCCGCAAAATGTCGATCCACGCGTCGAAAAAATCGCGCGGGCTTTCGGGCAGTTGATAACGAGTACAACCCAAATGCACGTCGGAGATATGCAGAAACTTCATGTCAAAATTTTAGCACGGAAGACGGAGAGTTTTCGCCGAGGCTGATGGTTCAATTTGAATTTCCAGCAGCGAGTCGGATCGCGCAGGGTTCTGCCAACTCAAGCTGCGGGCCGGTTCGGTTTCTGTGTCTTCTCCGTGCATTCTGCGTATCCAGTGGTTCCGGGTTTGAAAACCTGACCGCGGAATACGCGGAATACACAGATGAAAGCGGATGAGAACTCGCCATGTTCAAAGTGAGCCTCTGCCCCGGTGAGACTGGTTTCCTACCTGGGCCCCGCAAAACTTTCACCTCGGAAGAAAGCACCCGCGGCGCGAAAAACTCGTCGCATACCGCGGACGACTTTTGGAAAGAACCAAAGGAAAAAGATGACGAAGATGACGAGCACGATCGCGATGATGATCGGTGCAAACACGGATAGCAGCGTACCGACGAACGCGATTATGTCTTCGACTATGGAAAGCACCCAATTCGAAACGGGCTCGGGCGAGAAGTTCGCTCCGGCACGCAGGGCGGCTTTCGTGCCGTGCGACGAGAACGCGAGTCCGCCGCCGATCAAAGTCGCCGGGACGTAAATGCTCGGATTCAAATCGGATGTCGCGGCGTACGCGACGATGACGCCGGCCGGGACGCGGATAAATGTGTGGACGACATCCCAGACACTGTCGAGGTAGGGAATTTTGTCCGCGAAGAATTCAACAAGATAAAGAAACCCGGCAACACCGATGATCCACCAGTTGTCGAGTACATCGAGCCCGCCGGGAAGTTTCGTGGCTCCGAACTTTTGCAGCAGGCCAAGGACGGTGACGGTCGCGTAGAGATTAATGCCGGATGTCCAGGCACTTCCCAGTGCTAATGACAAAGTGGAAAACCATTCCATTGTGAACCTCCGCCGCGCTAGTTTTGAACTCAATTCAAACCGAGTGGCCCCGTCTTTCTACTCGGCATTCCGTCGCGCCAGATGTGATGAAACCAGTAGAACGGCATTGCCCATGGGCCAAGAATAGCCAGAGAGACCAGCCAGGTTGTCCTCATCCCCGACGAGTGCAGATTCGGATTGCGCGCGGCGTGGACCATAAAAATTATGAAAATCGCGCCGCAATACGCCGTAAACAAGCCGGCGCATAGATTCATGATCAACGCGAATCGCTGGAAATAGCCCAGGCTAGCATCCGCCGGAGCATTGCTTATTACGTAGATAAAAACTGCGACGAATACAACAAACCCGACAAATTGTGAAAGGGTCGCGAGCCCAAGCAGAATTCTGGATGATAGTTTCATTTGTGGCTTCGATCTGCTTTTGACGGATTCAGTGAGAGTTACGTTTCCTCTTCGTCCCCCGCTCCATCGCCATCTTTTTTGAATCCAAACTTTTCAAGCCGGTACTGCAGCGTTCTAAACGTCAGTCCTAACAGCTTCGCGCTCTTCGTGATGTTGTTGTCCGTTCGATCCATCGCCTGCATGATAAGACTGCGTTCGACATCTTCGAAATTCACACCTTCGGCAGGTAATTTAAACTGCGAGTCCCCGCCGCCCGCCGAAGCCCCAGCGGCACGCGTCTGGGTCATCTCGGGCGGGAGATCTTCCATTGTGATCGTGTCGTTTTCGCAAAGCAGGATTGCGCGTTCGAGAGCGGATTCGAGCTGCCGGACATTTCCGGGATAGTGATAATCGAGCAGCAGTTTTTTCGCATCCGTGTCGATCTGGATCTTCCTATCTGTTCCCCGCGAATGTTTCTTCACAAAGTAGTCGATCAGCACGGGAACGTCCGACCGGCGCTCGCGGAGCGGTGGGATGTCGATCGAAAGAACATTTAAACGATAATAAAGATCCTCGCGAAACCGTTTCTCTTCCGCCATCTTGAGCAGATCGCGATTGGTCGCGGCGAGCACGCGGACATCGACCTCGATCTCCTTAACGCCGCCGACGCGGCGGATCTCTTTCTCCTGCAGCGCCCGGAGAAGCTTCGCCTGCAGGGCGATATCAAGCTCCCCGATCTCGTCGAGAAATAATGTTCCGTCGTCCGCGATCTCGAATAGGCCTTTCTTCTCGGCGACCGCACCGGTGAATGATCCTTTCTCATGGCCGAACAATTCGGACTCGAGAAGATTCTCATTTATCGCCGCACAGTTCACGGCCTGGAAAACTTCATTCGTACGAAGTGAATTCTTATGTATCGACCGCGCGATCAACTCCTTTCCGGTTCCGCTTTCGCCGCGGATCAAAACGGTCGAGTTCGATTTCGCGATTTTCAAAATCAGCTTCTTGACCTTGTCCATTTCCGGCGAGACGGAAACGATCTCGGTGTCGCGGGCGGACAGCTTGTTCAGCGCTCGCGAAACGGTGTCGAGCAACTTCTCGCTGTCGTACGGTTTCTGAAGATAGTCGAACGCGCCAAGACGAAGGGCATCGACGGCCGAGTCGACCGACCCGTGCGCCGTAAGCAAAATCACGATGATCGACTTGTCGTAATTCGTCAGCTCTTTCAAAAGATCAAGCCCGCTCATCCCGGTCATTTTCAGATCGGTAAGAACGAGGTCGAATCGGCGAGCTTCGACGAACTTCATCGCCGCTTCGCCGGAGCTCGCCGTCGTCACGTCATAGCCTTCACCCGAGAGAATAGTCTCGAGAATTTCCCGCTGGTTCTTTTCGTCGTCGACGACGAGTATCGATTTTCTTGCCATAGTTAATTCGTTAAGCCTGCGGTCTTTGACTGCAGCAACGGTCGAAGACCGTTGGCTAAACGGACGTAGGTAATCTTACCGTAAATTTTGTCCCCTTACCTTCGTTCGATTCCACCTCTATGGTTCCGTTGTGCACGTCGACGATTTTTTGCACGATCGCCAGCCCGAGGCCCGTTCCGGTTTCCTTGGTCGAGAAGTAAGGTTCGAAGATCTTCGAGAGATTGTCATCCGATATGCCGCTGCCGGTATCGGAAATTTCGTAGCAGACGAAGTCTCCATCGGGAGCAATCTTCACACTTAGATTTCCACCTTCGTTGCCCATCGCCTGCACCGCGTTGATAAACAGATTATTGAAAACGGAACGCAGAAACTCCGGGTCGGCGAGTATCTTCGGAACATTCTCGTACTCGACAACGGCGATCCGGATATCGTTCTCGCTGGCATGAGCCTCGACAAGCCGCAGCGAGTCTTCAACCACCTGGCGAGCCTCGACGGGTCTCAGATTTACATTTGCCGGGCGTGAGTAATTTAGAAAATCGGATATCTGCTGGTTGATACGCGCGACTTCGGATTTGATCTGCGAGATCAGTTTTGTAAAAGTAGCGATCTTTTCCTGATCGTCCGGAGCAAACTTCGATCGCAGATGATCGAGCGTGAGATTGATGTAGTTGAGCGGGTTTCTAATCTCGTGCGCGATGGCCGACCCGAGGCGGCCGATGACGGCGCTCTTTTCCGCTTGTCGCAGCTGTTCCTCAAGTTCCTTCGCCTTTTCGAGCTCGGCGGTCATTTCATTGAACCGCTGCGCGAGCTGCCCCATCTCGTCTGTTCGGCCATGGTCAGGGACCCGGACGGACAGGTTCCCATCGGCGACCTCGCGGGCCGCGTTGGAAAGGTTCGCGATCGGACGGGTAAATCTCCATACCAGCACAAACGTCACGAGCGTCGACAGTGACAGCACTATCAGTGTCACGATCAACGGAAAGGCGGCCCTTCTCGCGGCCTCGCTCTCGTCGTTTCGCAGCAGGACCATCACGTAGAAACGGCCCTCGCTCGTCTGGATCGGGATCGCACGCGCTTCGTCGTCGCCGCCCTCGAGGTTGGCGTTAGGGAAGTGGGCGAGGTCTTCGCCCAACCGCGAACCTTCCTTTAAAGGAGGCAGGTCGGGCAATTCGGCTAACTTCTTTCTTACGGTTTCACCTTTCGGACCAGTAACCGGCACAAAATCGGGATTCAGACTGTCGGTGACCTCCCAATTGTTGTCGATGATTATGACGTCCTTGATGCGGGCCCGCGCGTCCTCGTCGACGTAGGTTTGACCCTCCCGGTCGATCAGGTCCTGCATGTATTCGGTGGACGTGATCACGTTTGAGCCGAGCGTGATCCCCGCCACGAGGGCTTTTGCTTGAGCGTCGCGGAGCTGGTTGTTTTGCCGCTGAGTAAGCAGGTTCAAATAGTATTGGACGCCGAGCGTGGCGATCAGCAAGAAGGCTAGGATCAGCAGCAGACGGCCGCGAAATGTCTTGAAAAAGTTCATCTTACCCAAGGATTAAACATCTGCTTAATATTTCTTGCCATGCGGTGTTTTGAATGTTATAGTCTGGCTTAGCTTTTTCGCAAACTCTTCGAACAATCAAGCCATTCAGTCCGAATCGTCGAAGAGTCTACCCCGAAAACCACAATAGAAAATTAGGTCCGCTGAGGTAAACCATGATGTCAATGTGTCCCCAAAAGCGTCTCGCATCGCTTTTTTCGCCATTCCTCCTTGTCGCTCTGCTCTTCTCGGTAAATCTTCAAGCTCAATCGAAAAAATCATCCAAAAAAACCGATTCTAAGAAGTCTTCGGCGCAGGCCAAAGATGCCCGCAAAGATAAGAACTCAAAGAAAGAAGAGCTAGCGAAGAAGAAGAAGGGAAAGGCCGAGACGAAAAAGGAAAAGGAACTGGCGAAAGCGCGCGACGCGAGAAAGGACACAAAAAAGCAATCAGCGAAAGAGCTTCGCCGCGAACGCGAGCAGGAAGCAAAGGACAATAAGAAGAACGGGAAAAACAAAGCTGAGGCCCGGCGCATCGAGGCCGAGCGCCGCCGCGAAGCCGAGCAACGCCGGCAAGCAGCATTGGCAGAACAGCGTCGCCGCGAGCAGGCGGCTCGCGAGGCTCGCGAAAGACGGCTGGCGTTCGAGCGCGGATTGCGAACGACCACGGTCGAGAACATCGCAAAGGATGACGCGACCGGCGAAGATCTTAATGTTCGCCGCGCCGCGGTCAACGCCCTTGGCGGCCACGCCGGCACGGTGGTAGTGATGGAAGCTCAGACCGGCAAGGTCTTGACGATCGTCAACCAGGACTGGGCTATCCGCGACAGCTTCAAGCCTTGTTCGACGATCAAACTTGTAACCGGCGTCGGCGGACTTAACGAAAATATAATCGACGGCGACGGCCATATTACAAATAGCTCGAACCGGATGAGCCTCGATTACGCGCTCGCAAAATCCAACAATCAATATTTCCAGAGCGTCGGCATGAATATGGGATCCGGCAAGATGATCCAGTACGCCAAAAGCCTGGGACTCGGCGAGAAGACCGGCATCAACGCGGAAGGCGAAACCCCGGGTAGATTGCCGTACGGAAACAACAACCGACGAATTTATTCGCACGGTGACGATTTCGAAGTGACTCCGCTCCAGCTCGCCGTGATGGTGTCGGCGCTCTCCAACGGCGGGAAGAAAGTGGTGCCGCAGATCGCCAAACCGCGGGTCGAACGGACAGCATTCGCGCCGCACATTTTGGGGAACGTAAATCTCCCGATGCGGAGCGTCGAGGGCGTCCTGCCTGGAATGATCGGAGCCGCAGAATTCGGTACAGCCCATCGCGGCGTCGATGCGTCGATGGGTGTCGCCGGGACAACCGGTTCGTGCATCACAAAGGGATCGTGGATCGGACTGTTCGCGTCAGTCGCCCCCGTCGAACAACCGAAGTACTCGGTTGTAGTCATCACGCGCGGCCAGAGCGAGCGCGGGAGATACGCCGCGGCGATCGCCGGAAAGGTTTACCAGGCGCTCAACAGCCAGATCAAGCGCAACCGCGACGTACTTTATGCCCGCCACTTAAAGGTTAAGCCGCCGACAGAAAATATCGGAGCTCAGGACGGGGATGAAGACGAGGATTCCGACGTCGCAGATGCCGGAGCAGACGAGCCGGCTCCGATCATCGTCGGTCAGCCGCGAACCACCATCGCCGCCGCGTCCCCGCAATCAGAGCCGAAGAAACTCGTGCAGAAGACGGTTCAGAGCAAACCAACGTTCTCGCCAGTCGTCATCCAATTTGACAAGAGCGGAGCTGAGAAGGATACCGCCGGCCAGGACAAAAAGACCCGCCCCCGAATCGTTAAGAACTAGTTAACCAGTCGGGCCAACCAGGTATTTAGACTCAAAAAGCTGAAGCATTTTCCGGAAGGTAAATGTTTCGGCTTTTCTCTTGTTTCCGCGCCGAGTTTTGGCTTGACACAAACTCGACCTCTGCGTGATTATTAGACTTCCCAAATGTTCGTGTTCGCGGCGATTTCTAGCAGGAATCGCGGTCGGATTCCGCCGGAAATATTTGCAACTATTCTTTCGGGCAGTACATCTGATTTCACGCGAAACCCTCGCGAACGAAAAGGGTATCGACGGAGATAGGAATTTAGGATTTGCAGTAGCTGGAGGATAGGCAAAGGTAATGAAAACGATTTTTAGATTTTTGAGCACGGGAGTCTTATCGGCGGCGATCATCGCCGTCGGAGCTGTAGCCGGATTTGGACAGGACACACCGGCAGCGACGCCGAACGCCAATTGCGCCGACATCGACGGGCACAACGCCCTATATACAAAGTTTCTTGGCGTATATAAAGGTAAAACGCTTACGGATATGGAAGCGGCGCTTTCTACCGCGAAGGAATACCTGGAGAAGTACGGGACCTGCACCGAAGCTTACAAGGACCAGATCGAGTTTGTTAAACCGCATGCGGCCCGTCTCGAGAAGGACATCCCGGTCGAGCGTGAGCGTGCCAAACTCGCACCGTCTTTCGCACAGTTTGACAAGGGTCTTGCCGCGGGTAATCCCGATGACGTCCTCACGGCCGGAAAGCAGATTTTGGCTGTCCGCAGGGATGATGTGAACATCGCCTTCGCGATGGCTTTGATCGCCGCGGAGAAATCCAACCCGGCAAACCAGTTCAAATATGCGGACGACGCGATCACTTATTCCAACATGGTGTCGTCCAGGCTGAAGAGCGGTTGGCAGTTTGATAGGAAATACAATGAAGGCCCCAAGAAGGGGAGCCCGTACATCGGAATCGGAAACTACAATCGCGACAACAAAGACATCGCCGCCTATGAATTAAACTACGCGGTTGCTTACCAGACCTTCTACGGGAAGAAGAACCAGAAAACTGCGGTGCCGGTTTACTACGAACTCTCGCAGACCACCGCCGGTAAGGACGATCCCCGGATCTTCGGTGCCATTGGCGATTACTATGTCGCCGAGGGTGCCCCGATAGGCGACGAGATCGCGAAGCTGATTCTCCAGATCAAGGCCGCGACCGACGACAAGGTTAAGGCGGACCTGGACTCGCAGGTGAAAGGGAAGATCGCGCTCTTCAACGGATATCTTGACCGGGCGATCGATGCTTATGGTCGAGCGCACAGCGTTGCCAAGGCCGGCCCGTACAAAGATGGCCTTTACAAGCAACTTCAGGTGCTCTACAAGCGCCGTACGGATAAAGATGCCGGTCTCGAAGGATATGTCGCTTCGATGATCGCTAAGCCCTTCCCGAATCCGACGTCGCCGGTAACGCCGGCTGCGGATCCGGAACCCGCAACGACGACAACGGGCGCGGCCCCGGCGACAGCGGCTCCCGCGAGCACGACAGTAGCCAAGCCGGTTACGAAGCCGATGTCGACGACCACCACGACGAAGACGCCCGTCGTAAAGAAGGGAACTCGATAGTAGATCCAACACTGCAAACCTAAACTTGGCCGGATGTAAGGGTAAAACCCGCATCCGGCTTTCTTTTTTCCAATCTTCTTCTTAAACTGAATTCTCACTGATGAAGCTGGCGGACTTCGAGAAAATAATCGGACATACCTTCAAAGACATTGCTCTGCTGGAGCGGGCGCTCACGCACCGCTCGTGGGCGCATGAAAACTTACCAGGGCGGAACGATGACGAAATTCGTGCCGCCGAAAATGAATCGTTCGAGTTTCTCGGGGACTCGGTGCTCGGTCTGGCGGTCGCCGAAGAGCTCTTTCGAAAATACCCGGACGCCTCGGAAGGCGAGCTGACGCTGATGAAGCATCGCCTTGTCAGTACGACGACACTCGCCAATGCCGCCGAGTCGTTCAAGCTTGGCGAGCATATCCGCATCGGACGTGGCGAGGAAAAGACCGGCGGACGTCGGAAGAGAGCGATTCTGGCTGACACGCTTGAGGCGGTCATCGCGGCGGTTTTCTTCGACAGCGGGTATGTCGCAAGTCGGTCGTTTGTGACCCGCGTCCTCGCCAGTGAGTTTCAGATCGCGACGCCAGATGGCTCGGCGGATTACAAGACCCTGCTCCAGGAAAAACTCCAGGCCGACCAACTTTCAGCACCCATTTACACGCTTGTCAAAACCGAAGGTCAGCCGCACGAGCGGAAATTTTACGTCGAGGCCTCTTGGGAGACCGGGCGGGCCGAGGGGCAGGGCAGCTCGATCAAATCAGCCGAGATGATGGCGGCAAGTTCGGCGCTGGAATCCTTACGGACGGCAAAAGCAGAAAGGTCGAAACGCGAGAGCGAATAAGTGCGTATTGTTAAGAGTGTCGAGAACGCGAAAATATGAGCAAAGACGAAGCTGAAATAAAAGCCGAATCCGAACCAAGGCCGAAAGGCCCGCCAAAGTCCCTCTTCCGGGAATACTTCGAATCTTTCGCCGTGACCTTGATCATGGCGATCTTTGGGATGACCTTCATTCTGCAGGCCGTGACCGTTCCGACGGGATCAATGCAGAACACGATTCTGGTTGGAGATTACTTACTGGTAAACAAGTTCATCTTTTCGCCGGGCGGCGGCTCGTTGCCGTTCCTACCGCAGCGGGAGATAAAGCGCGGCGACATTATAGTTTTCAAATATCCCGGCAATAAAGTGCATCCGGAATACGACGCTGCACGGCGGCCCCCGATCAAGCCTTACCAGATCAATTACGTCAAACGCGTTATCGGCTTGCCCGGCGAAACTGTGGAATTTCGAAACAATCAGGTATTCATCAATGGCGAGTTGCAGCCCGAGCACCGCCTGATCGGCGATTCCGATGACGACCAGTCGGCCCTGGAAACCCGCGAGTTCGAAGACAGAAAGCCCGGGGAGCAGTGGGACGTCTATTACGAAGAGCGGAAAGTGGAGTGGGTTCGTCAAGGTAAAGACCTTCCCCGGCGCGACTATGAATTCGCCGTACCCGGCAAACCGATGAAGGTGCCGGAGAATAGTTTTTTCGTGATGGGTGACAGTCGCGACAAGAGTGAGGACAGCCGGTACTGGGGCTTCGTGCCTAGAGATCTTGTGATAGGAAGAGCAATGTTCGTTTATTGGTCGTGCGACCGCGGGGCCTCCAACGGGGATTTCTTCGGCTGCATCACGCACCCGCGGCTGAACCGTGTCGGAAAATTCGTTGAATGAAAATAACATTTAACGAAGAGCTCGCCGGGGCGCTCCATTTTGAAAGGCCGATAGTCGCCCTCGAGTCGACAGTCATCTCGCACGGCCTTCCCTACCCGAGAAATATCGATACGGCAATGCGTCTTGAGCAGGTGGTCCGCGATGCCGGGGCAGTGCCGGCAACGATCGCCGTATTCGACGGCGAGATCTACGCCGGGCTCAGTCAGCAGCAGCTGGAGCTGCTGGCGACGGGCAAAAATATTCGTAAATTGTCTCGACGCGATCTGGCGATCGCGCTCGCGCAAAAGTTGTACGGCGCGACGACCGTCGCAACTACCAGTCTTATCGCGCACAAGGCCGGGATAAACGTCTTCGCGACGGGCGGTATCGGCGGTGTGCACCGCGGTTATGCGGCAGACGTTTCGGCGGACCTGCCGGAATTGGCACGGACGCCCATCATCGTAGTTTGCTCAGGTGCAAAGGCGATACTCGATTTGGGCGCGACCCGCGAATGGCTCGAAACCAACGGCGTTGCCGTGCTTGGCTGGAAGTGCGATAAGGTGCCGGCCTTCTATTCGGCCAGCAGTCCGTTCGATGTCGATGAGCGCGTGGACTCGGCGGACGATGTCGCACGGATCGCGGATGCCCGTAAAGATTTGGGTTTAGAATCGGCGTTGCTGGTCGTCGTCCCGGTTCCGGTCCAGCATGAAATAGATCCCGCCGAGATCGAATCGCTAATCGCCGCCGCGCTCCGTCAGGCCCAAACTCACGGCGTCGCCGGAAAAAATCTGACGCCCTTCTTGCTCAATGAGCTGTCGCAGAAGAGCGGCGGCAAAACCCTGGCGGCCAACGTCGCCCTTCTCGAAAACAACGCCCGGGTTGCGGCCGAGATCGCGGGGGCTCTTAATTATTAGTCAGTCCGGCCTCTTTCCAAATTCAATTTCAGCGAGTCCAGACGTTTTTGGGCTTCGGCGCTTTCGGTGGACGCGGAATGCTTCCGCACTATCTCCAGCCAGCTTGCCCCGTTGTAATGAAACGTCCGGGTAAATGAATTGAAAAGGAACGTCACTCCAAGCCGCCGGTACCGATCCAGCATCCTAAAATTCAAATAGTAGCTGTGCAGCGGAGCACCCGAAGCGGCCATCTCGCGCCGGCTCAAACGCGAACCCGCGTCTCGGGAAAGCTTGGCTGCCGCATTCTCGAGAAGATCGCCATATAAAAGAAGTACCGAAACGCGGAACCGCGATGCCGGATACATTCCCAGGAACGCGGCGGCCAGCTCGACTTGATCGAAGCCATCAGACGCCAGGACGAGGCGGGCGAATCGCTCCTCGTCGGTCGCCCGGAACTTGCCGAACACCGAGTCGGATTGCATCCATCCAAAGCTTCCGCGCGGCGCCGATACTTTGTAGAACAGGACGCCATCAGCTTCCGCGAAGCCGAGTATCTGTACCCGCCGGCCGCGTCGCATTCGCTGGATCGAATCCGCGAATAGGCTTGGCTTCATCCGCAGAAGCGAAAGACTTTCATCGATCACGACCGCAATTTTTCCGCTGCCACGGACCACGGGCAGAGTGGGCGTATTGGCGATGGTTGGTTTACGTTTTTGCGCCTGGGCTGAAAAAAGGCACACGAATACCAAAGCGAGAGAGAGTGGAAGAGTTGGGAGTTTCATATTTTTATTTTTGGTTTATGGGATTTTCCTAACTGACCTTTCGATCCTGTCGCGAACACCCGCATGGTGAAAATGACAGATCGCCATTGCGAGGGCGTCGGCCGCGTCGTGCGGCGTCGGCACCGATTTCATTCTTAGCAGCACCTTTACCATTTCCTGTACCTGGTGTTTTTCCGCGTTACCATAGCCGACGACCGTCTGCTTGATGAGACGAGGCGCGTACTCGGCTATCTTGAGGCCCCGCTGCTCCGCCAGAAGAAGCAGGACGCCCCTCACCTGACCGAGCTTCAACGCGACCTTGACGTTGACCGCGAAGAAAGCTTCTTCGATCGACACGACATCCGGCTGAAAACTGTCGATCACCGCGGACACGCCTTCGTAGATGTTCGCGAGCCGCTGCGGGAACGGATTTCGCGGATTCGACTTCACCACGCCGAAATCGACAGCTGCGTATTTTAAGCCGCTCCCGTCGACGATTCCCCAACCGAGAGTTTCGCTTCCCGGATCGATTCCTAAAACGCGCATGTAGATTTGAGCCGGAACGCCATCAAGATAACCGAAGTATTTTGCGAATTGCAAGCCGTGTTTTGTTGCCGGAATATCATTTGTAAAACGTTCCCATAAACATTATGATTTTCTCGTTGCGCAAAGTCAGCCAGATCAAATAATGAACGCCCGCGTAGGAGATACCCCACCAAAAGAGTCGGTCCGAATTCTGCTAAACGAGATTATAGATTACGCAGGACTTTTTCCGCCTTCGCAGGTATCGATGTCCGAGGCCGTGCTGAATTACGCGACCTATCGCCACAGCAATTACGGCTGGATGCTTGGGCGATTTATCCTGCCGGTTTCGCGTCTCGACGAATTTTACGAAAGTGCGCGCGAGTTTCTGCCGAAAGGGCGCGAAGCGGCGTGGAAACTAAGCGTGCTCGCGGGTGAAGACGTGCAGGCGACGATCCGTTCGATGAACGAGTTCAATCGGAAGAACTCAGATCGCGCCGTTTGCGAGGTGCTCGAAGTGAAGGCCGCGACGGTTTCGAAGATCGAGAACACGATGACGTCTCTGCCGAAAGCGATCACGCCGTATTTCGAGATCGCACCGGTAGGAAGGACTTTCGTCGATCTCATCGCGACGCTCGGGATAAAAAAGCTCCGTGCAAAGATCCGGACCGGCGGCGTAACACGCGAAGAGTTTCCCGACACGCGCGACATCATCCGGTTCGTTCGGACATGCATGGCGGCGAATGTTCCTTTCAAAGCGACCGCGGGCCTGCATCACCCGATTCGCTGCTTCAAGCCGCTCACATATGCCCCGCAAGCGCCGCAGGGAACAATGCACGGGTTTTTGAATGTGCTGATCATGACCGGCTTCGCTCGGGAAAGCTTCCGCGTCAGCCTGCTCGAAGAGATCATGGAAGAAGAGTTCGAAGAGGTATTCGAATTTGCGGAGGCAGGAGTCTCCTGGCGGGGCTCACACATTCTAACGCTCAGCCACATCGATCGTCTCCGTTCCCGAGGCATGCACTCGTTTGGATCGTGCTCGTTCGACGAACCGGTGGCGGACTTGCGGGAGCTGGGAGTTTTGTAGGAGATTTGCGATTTTCGAATTTCGATTTGCGATCGCGCCTGCATCTCAATTCTTTTGTTAAGCGCGATCGCAAATCGCGGTTCGAAAATCGCAAATACAATGACTTACGAAATCAACGAAACCCACGACCCTAATCTTCGGAGCTGGGTCGAATCGGCCAATGATCCGAACTCAGATTTTCCTATCCAGAACCTACCGTTTTGTGTTTACGAGTTCGGTGATACCGAGCCGGTTCTCGGGATAGGGTTCGTGATCGGCGACAAGATCCTGGACATCTACGGCTGCATCAATGACGAGCTGATGCAGAATGAAGCGATCGCCCAGTTTGCTTCCTACCGTTTCTGGAGCTTGAATGCGATCGGTGGATTTGATGCTCGCGTTTTGTCCGACCTGCGGCGGCAGGCGATCTATCTTTTATCAGAGGCGAATCAGGATCGTCTTGCGATCGCGGAGCACCTGATCCCGATTGCCGACGTTCGATTCGAGCCCGCCTTCAAGATCGGTGACTACACGGATTTCTACTGTTCGATCTATCACGCGACGAACGTCGGCTCGATGTTTCGCCCCGACAACCCGCTGATGCCGAATTACAAATATCTGCCGGTCGGGTACCACGGACGGGCGTCGAGCATCGTGATCTCCGGTACGGAGATCAAACGTCCTCATGGGCAGAATCGAAGCGACGCGGAAAAACAGCCGGTCTTTATCCCGTGTAAGAATCTTGATTACGAAATGGAGCTCGGATTTTTCGTCGGGCAGGGAAATGAATTAAGCGAGCCTATTTCGATAGGCGAAGCGGAGGATCACATCTTCGGGGTGTGCCTCGTGAACGATTGGTCTGCGCGGGACATTCAGGCATGGGAATACCAGCCGCTCGGACCGTTTCTCGCAAAGAATTTCGCGACGACGGTTTCGCCGTATGTCGTAACGATGGAAGCCCTCGCACCGTTTCGCTCTGGTGCCTTTGAACGCGGTGCCGATGATCCGCAGCCGCTTGATTATCTCAATGACGAACAAAATCAAAATGCCGGCGGCTTGGACATCAATCTCGAGGTTTACATCCAGACGGAGAAGATGCGAAACGCGAATGTTGAGCCACACCTCCTTTCCCGGTCCAACACAAAAGATCTCTACTGGACCATCGGGCAGATGCTGACGCATCACGCGTCCAACGGTTGCAATCTACAAACCGGCGATCTGATGGCGACCGGTACGGTGAGCGGCAAAGAAAAACACGAGCGGGGCTGCCTCCTCGAGCTCACGTGGCGCGGCAGTGAACCGCTGGATCTGCCGTCCGGCGAACAGCGGCGCTTTCTCGAGGACGGCGACGAGATCATCATGAAAGGCTTCTGCGAACGAGAAGGTTTTCGGCGCATCGGGCTGGGCGAATGCCGCGGTCGGATCCTGCCGGCGGAATAAGAATTTTGCCGCGGATTTTCGCCGCCGACCCAAACGGGAAAAAAAGATTCTTAGCCGCGGATTTCGCAGATAAGGCGGATCTGCACAATCCATTCTCTTCAGATCCGCGTAATCCGCGAAAATCCGCGGCTAAATTTCCCTTCATGCACGAAATTCCCTTCATCAGTAACTCAATCTCATTACCGTTTGATAAACTGCACTCGTGAAATCCTCGCCTGCACTTTCTCCTGTCGCCGTACGCCGTGTCGTTTCGGGATCGGAAACGGAAGAATCGCCCGACGTTCTCGCGGTCGAAGAGCCGCTTGAGATTCGGGTCGGTTTTTCAGACGGCAAGCATCGTGCGATCTCGATCACGATGCGGACGCCGGGGCATGACGCAGAACTCGCCGCCGGTTTCCTTTTCACGGAGGGCATTCTAAGTTCGCCCCATCAAATCAAACAGATCCGTCACTGCGGCCTAAAGATCGGGAAGGGGACGAGCATCGTCGACCGTGCGGCGGCCTTGAATTCAAATACCATCCGCGTCGATCTGGAAGATGGAGTCGACATCCAGCTTAACGGCCTCGAGCGAAACTTCTACACGACATCGAGCTGCGGCGTTTGCGGGAAGAGCTCGATCGAGGCCCTGCATTCAGGAGCAAGTAAATTCTCCGAGCGCAGGGCTCCGAAAGTCGATTCCGAACTCATTCACCATCTGCCGGAACGGCTGCGCGTATCGCAGGACGTATTCGACCAGACCGGCGGGCTTCACGCGTCCGCGCTGTTTACACTAGGCGGGAAATTGGAGATCGTTCGCGAGGACGTCGGTCGTCATAACGCACTGGATAAGGTCATGGGTACAAAATTTCTCGCCGGCGAACTGCCACTGTCGGAGAATATTTTACTCCTCAGCGGCCGCGTGAGTTTTGAGCTCGTGCAAAAAGCGCTCATGGCCGGACTCGCGATCATCGTCGCAGTCGGCGCGCCGTCGAGTCTCGCCGTGGAGCTGGCCGAAGAATTCGGGATCACGCTGGTCGGGTTTGTTCGCGACGGATCGTTCAATGTTTATTCGTGCCCGAAGCGCGTAATTTGAATTCCAGTTTCCAGTATTCAGTCGCTAGTTTTCAGTACAGGTAACTGAGTACTGGCCACTGGAAACTGGTTTCTAACGGATTGAGTTTGAATTCCAGTTTCCAGTATTCAGTTACCAGTTTCCACTACTGACTACTGGCGACTGACAACTGCCCCAACAATGAAGCTAAGAATGAAAAGTAATTCGATCCGTCTGCGGCTGCTGCGAAGCGAGGTCGAGCGCTTCGCGACTGCGGGACAGATCTCGGAAGAGATCGAGTTCGGGACTGACCGTTCAAGTTATCTCAGGTATTCGCTGGTGACTTCTCCGGATGCGGATTCGGTCTCTGCGCGATTTTGGGGAAGCGAGATTTCGATCGTCGTGCCGGTCGCCATCGCGAACAAATGGACGTCCAGCGACGAAGTCGGATTTGAGTCGGAACAGCCGATCGGCGGTGATGGCTCGCTGAAGATACTCGTCGAAAAAGATTTTGAATGTATCGATCGCCCGGATGATCCCGATCGCGCCGACGCGTTCCCGAATCCGAATGTGACGTGTTAGTTCGGCTCGGTGCCTCGGTAGAATTTTGAAACAATTCTTCTTTCGTGTCTTCGCTTTGTTCGTGTGATTTCGTGTGGGTTCGTGGTTCAGTCTTCTGGCGCTTAAAACCTGAAACCACGAACCCACACGAATTCACACGAACAAAACGAAGACGCGAAGCGAACTGGAACAGAATCCACGAGCTGAATAAGTAATCCGAATGTCAGATCCCAAGGGAAAAACCGATCTTCATGTAACCAAACCGCGCGAAACCGCGGCGGGTTTGAAAGCGATTACGGAGTCGATGAAGCACGCCTTCGGGAAAATGGGCGTCGTGCGCGGGACACGATCATTGCTCACGCTCAACCAAAAAGGCGGCATCGATTGTCAATCATGTGCCTGGCCCGATCCGGACGAAAATCGAACCCTCGCGGAGTTCTGCGAAAGCGGAGCGAAAGCGCTCGCC
>DATLCA010000112.1:0-8554 GCA_035526605.1 Pyrinomonadaceae bacterium
AAGCCTTTTCTTCTTGAAGCCGACCACTAGCTAAAACTAGTGGCAATTTAAAGAAGCCTCCTTTCAGGAGGCCCATGCCTACTTCCCTACCGCAGCCTTGAACCGGTCTTCGAAACCGGTAATAAAGTTTACCGTTCCCGGCTGGTCCTTGAACCTCGCTTTTGCCAGATCGAAGGCTTCCTGGCCGCGCGGGTCGGCAATTCGGATGAATGCGTTCATTCCGCTGATGATGCCCTGGAAATTTTTGGCATTCAGAGCCTTTTTAAATTCCGCGAGAATGAGAGGATAAGCACGCGGATCTCCTTTCCCCGTCGTTCCGACAACCGCCAGAGCATTCAGCCGAACGTTTCGCGGAATGGTGGTGTCCGTCGCGATCTTGTAACCGGTCTCGAAGGCTCGCTTGTCACCGAGCTCGGCTAGGCCGTTCAAGCCGGCTATCATGACGCGGCTCTTCCAGGACCTCGTCGTGGTCAGTTTTGTCAGAGCCTCAAGCGCCCGCGGATCTTTCACCCGTCCGAGAGCGGCCGATGCCTGATCGATGACCTCATAACTCTGGTCGTTCAACGCGGGGACGAAAATGTCCGCGTACTTTTTGTCCTGCGTTTCTCCGAGCAGCTCCATCGCTTCGCCGCGGATTAGCGACTTCGTATCCTTCGTGAGCCGGACAATAGTTTGTTCAACTGCGCCGTCCAGTTTGAACGCAGGGCGCTCCTGTCCGGCCCTTGGATCGGGAGAATAAAGATTTGCTATCACCGACAACGCCGCTCTGCGTATGCGCCAGAACGGATCCTTTTCCGCCGATGTCGTCAGAGCTGTGATGATGCGGTCACGGTCGCCCGCGTTGGCGGCCTTCGCTTCGAGCTCGGCCATCGCCCACCGGCGTCCGAGCACGTCTTTGTCGTTCGCCATCTGGTAGAGCAGTTCGTCGACCGGCTTCTCGAACTTCATTTCCTTGAGCATCGCGCTCTCGAAATCCCAGTTCACCAATTTCGGCCTGGCGGCGACGGTGAATGTGAAAACGTTCTCCGCTTTCGGCTCGAGCCAAACGCGCTCGATCTTGTTGTCGATCTCGACATCGACGAAGCTCTGGAAAAATTCGGCCTGCGGATAGCCATTAGTCGCGTCGATCTTTTGCGTCTGCTTCACGTTCAGGGTCAATTGCTTTTTCGCGTCGTCGTAACTCTGTGTGACGTCGAATACTGGATGGCCCATTTTGTAGAGCCACTGGTCGAAGAACCAGTCCATCGATTGTCCCGACGCTTCTTCGACCGCGATCCGCAGATCCTCAGTCGATACCGGCTGATGTGCGTTGGTCGTCAGATAGTGGTTCAGCGACTTAAAGAACAATTTGTCGCCGAGATGTTTGCGAAGCATGTGCAACACCGAAGCACCGCCCGGATACGCGTAGTTGTCGAACAAAGCGTCTTTGTTCGCGTAATACTTCGTGACGATCGGCCGTCGCTGGCCACCGTTCCAGGATCCGAGAACCGAATCGTGGTTCCCCCGAACGTCGGCGTAAAGAAACTCTTCGTGTCCCTTCAGCTTCTCCGTCCACATCGCCTGCATGTACGTGGCGAAACTTTCGTTGAGCCAGATCTGTCCCCAGTCACGGCAGGTCACATAATCCCCAAACCATTGGTGGGCCAGCTCGTGCGATTGGAGCCCTTCGCTGTCCGTGTCGATGAGCTCGCGTTCGTCGTGGATCATTTCCTCGATCTGCGTCGTCGCGGAAATATTTTCCATTCCGCCACCGAAGTCTTCGACGAATGCCTGCGAGTATTTCGCGTACGGATATTTGACGCCGGTGATGTCGCCGAAGAACTTGATCGTCGCCGGCAAATTTTTGACAGTTGCCGCTACTTCTTTTGTCTCGTCCGGGTAGCCGTAGTTGTAAACCGGAATTCCATCCGCGTTCTGCTCCACCGGCGTCGTGTTCGATACCACGATCGACGTTAGATAGTTGGAATACGGCTGGTCCATCTTCCAGTCGAACGTCCGTGTCCCATCGGGATTCTCTTTTGTACCGACGAGCTTCCCGTTCGAAACGACGAAGAACGGTTTCTCCACCGTCGCCCTTAATTCCGAAGTGCGAAAATCGTTCGGGCTGTCATAGGACGGAAACCAGTAACGGTTGAACTCGCTCTCACCCTGCGACCAGATCTGTCGCGGCTTGTTCGGCTCATCTGCCGCGGGAATGATGAACCGGAGACCGCGTCCAAAACTCCCGATCGCTGTATCGCCGTCCGCCGTGTTTTTGTAATTGGTCGCGTAGTCCACTTTTACGGTAACGTCCTCACCGCTTTTGTAGACCCGATCAAGCATGATCTCGAGATTGTCATCCGCATCTCCGCCCTTGTAGTTGAATTTGAGAGCCCTGCCATCGGCCGTCGTGACCGAGTTGATCGTCATCGCGGCGGCGTCGAGCGTGATCTTATCGGTATCGTTGAACGGTGCGAGCGTGACGGTTGAAGCTCCGAGGGCCTGCTGCTTGTCCCAATTGAATCGCAAATCGATAAGAATGTGCTTGACGTCGATCTTCCGGCTGCGGATCCAGTTGACCGGGGGCAGCTTCGCGTCATCGGCGGGAAGCCCGAGCGGTCCGGGCATCGGGCGGGCCTGGGCGACCGATGAAAAAAGTAAGGTGCCGGCAAACAACAGGGTCATGGCCCTGCGGCCGAAATTATTCTGCTTCATAGATTTCTCGAGATTTTTTTATAGCTTTCTGTAAATTAGCAAGTGCGTTTTTACGGAGAGATCATTTAGATTGTTTCACAAAGCAACAGGCCGCCGGTCGTCGATGTGACGACCGGCGACCAAACTGATTCTAACGGTTACCTAGCGGTTTTTAATGTAATTGAATGCCATCGACGCGATGTCGTCCATCGAGCTGCCGTCGCCGTCTCTGTCGAGATAGCCCGACGCCATATCCATCATCGCGTTGCCGGATGACTGCGGCGCGGTGCCTTGTTGCCCACCAAGCAGCCCGCCCAGCAGTCCGCCGAGTCCGTCCGCGCCGACACCTTGCTGTTGTTTTTGCCGCCCGAGATATCCCATCACTATTGGCGCCAGCATCATCAGGATCTGCGCCGTCTGGCCCGTGCCGAGGCCCGATTGGTTACTCGCCTGTTGAACAACGGTTCCTTGATTATTTCCGAGGATGTGTCCGAGGATCCCACCGGCATCGGCTTGACGGGGAGGCGCGTCCTGCTGTTGCTGCCCGCCGAAGATCATGCCGCCTAAACCGCCGAGATTGTCGAGAATGCTGCCATCGTGATCCTGCTCAAGCGCGGTGTTCAGGCTTTCCGCCCCATGCGGCGTCGACGCGTTACTTGCAAGGCTGCCGAGAATGGTCGGAAGGGCGGCCTGTATCGCCGTATTCACTGCCGAAGGCTCAGCTCCCACGTTCTGGCTGATCTGATCGACGGCCTCACTTCCCTGTTGCGGCCCGAGTAAATCTTGTAGAGAAAACATAGTTCCCCAGCCCTCCTGTCCTAATTAATTTCCGTGTTGATTCGGTATACTCATGTTAGCAGAATCCTGTCTTTTCCAGATCAACAAAATGTCACGACCTATTCGCCGGTGCATGTTCTTACCGGCGCTGATTATCGGTATCAACTTCCTCACTGGCTGCTTTCTGCGCGGTACCGCAGAAGACACCCAGGTGACGTATAAATCAACGGCGACCTTTTCCGGACCCGAGAAGGGAATAAAGGAGCCGTTCGGTGTCGCAGTTCGCGACGGATCGGTTTACGTTTCCGACGGCGAGGCCGGCGCGGTCCTGAAGCTTGGCAATGACGGAACCGCAAGCGTCGTGGTTACCGGACTGAACACTCCGTCGGCGATCGCATTTTTACCGGGCGGCGACCTGGTCGTTGCCGACACCGGTTCGCATACGATCAAGCAGGTTGCCGCGGATGGATCGGTGAAGATTATCGCCGGTGTTGAGAACACCTCGGGCAGCGCGGATGGCTCGGCCTCAAGCGCCACATTTAACGCACCAATCGGTATCGCCGTCTCGGAAAAAGACGGCAGTATCTTTGTCGCCGACACCTATAACGATCGCATTCGCTTGATCCGGGACGGGCACGTTTCCACGTTGGCGGGGAGTTCGAGAGGATTCGTCGACGGTTCACCATCGGGTGCAAAGTTCGATACGCCACTCGGGCTCGCTCTCTGGCACGACAGACTATTGGTCGCCGACTCGGGCAACTTGCGCATCCGCGTCGTTGAGCCTAGCGGCGACGTATCGACACTTGCGGGAGGCGGTGAAGAGGGATTTTTGGACGGCTGGTTATCACAAGCCGCATTCGCAAACCCTACCGCGATCACCACCCACGGCCCACGCGTCTTCGTCGCGGACGGCGACGCGATCCGCGTGATCGGCCGACGCGCTTTCCCATTCGTCGAGACGATCTCTGACGAGCACGGCGGATATCTTGACGGACCCGCACGTCGCTCCCGATTCAATCGTCCTTCCGGCCTCGCGATCGGTCCGGGCGGCGAGCTTTTTGTCGCGGACAGCGACAACGGATCGGTGCGGGTGATCGCGGACGGCGGGCTGGGCCGCTTGTTGAGCCGTGACGAAATCGAGTCGGGGCGCACGACCGCCAAAGAGTTTCGAGAACTGCAGCCGCCGCGGTGGCCCTACGACCCGCCGTCAAATCCGCGCGAGGTGGCTGGGACGCTAGGCGAAATTCGGGGCGAGATCAGCCCTGAGAATAAACCGACATGGTTTCATAACGGCCTCGACATCGCCGGAGCTTACGGCGAGGTCGCGAAGTTCATCCGCACCGAAACGGTTCTAGACCCGCGCTCCACCGACAATTTCGGCAAGTCGCGGGAACTGCTTCGCCTGCCGACCATCGGCTACATACATGTCCGCCTGGGACGCGACAAGGATGACAACCCCTTTCCGGATCGCCGATTCCAGTTTGTGCGTGATGCCTCCGGCCGATTGATAGACATACGCGTGCCGCGCGGCGCCCGGTTCGACGCCGGCGACATGCTCGGGACGCTGAACTCGATGAACCACGTCCACCTGATTGCGGGGCGCGGCGGGGCCGAGATGAATGCGCTAGACGCGATTGTCTTGCCGGGAATTGGGGATTCCATCGCGCCCGTCATTGAAAGCGTCGAGCTCCTGAGTGAAGACTGGAACCACACTGTCGCGGACGGCGGTAGCATTCGCGCCGGGGAAAAGCGTCGGGTGATCGTACAGGCCTACGATCGAATGGATGGAAACGCCGAGCGAAGGCGGCTCGGGGTTTTCCGACTCGGCTATCAGATACTGTCCGGCGCCTCGGAGCCGGTGACAGGGATCGACTGGAGGATAAGCTTCGGGCGGATGCCCTCGAACGATGCGGTGAGGGTTGCATACGCACCCGGCAGCCGGTCCGGTGCTACGGGCGAGACGAAGTTTCGATACATAGTTTCGAACAGGGTAGGGGACGACGGATTCTCGGAAGAATTTCTTGATTTCGGCGGCCTCAGCCCGGGAAGTTACATTCTCCGGGCGTTCGCGGCAGATTACTTTGGAAACAAGACATCGAAAGACCTTCGATTTGAAATAGAAAGGTGATGGGCCCGGCTGGAATCAGAGTCGGGACTTGCCGATCCCATCACTCCTTTCGCCATCAAATCCGGGCGTGTGGTCACAAATGAAACCGGTTCCCGCGGCACGCGTATATAATTATCATCTCGACCCATATCCTTGGTGTACTTATCTCGACCCTTCAGAGGACCTAATATGCAAAAATCTTTTGCCCTGATCATGTTCTTCGCCTTGGCAATTTCGATTTTGCCGGCCAGCGTTGTTGCCGGCCCGCCTGCCGTCGCGGCTGAAGCCTCGATCCGCGTCGCACCGCCGGCACCGAAGTTCAGCGACGCTGAACGACAAGCCGAGCTCGCGCGCAGACGAGCCGCGGTAGCCGCGAAAATGTCGGACAATAGCATGCTGATCCTGTTCAGTACGGCGCCGAAGCTTTACGCGAACGACGTCAACTACGTCTACCGCCAGGAAAACAATCTCTATTACCTGACGAACCTGAAACAAGACGGTGCGACGCTGGTGATCACGAAAGATGGCGCAAACGTCAAAGAGACCTTGTTCATACCGAAGCGGGTCGCCGCGCGGGAAGCGTGGACCGGAAAGATGTATTCGCGCGAACAGGTATCGACTATATCGGGCGTGGGCACGATCGTGGACTCATCCGAGCTGCCCGCCTTTTTGAAGTCGGTGAAGGAGCGGTCGACATTTGCGTCGAAGGGCGGAACGGTTTCGATCCCGACCAATGTCGAAAAGGTCTACCTACTTCTGCCGCGGACGGAGAAGGATGCGAGCGGCGCTCGCGAGTACTCTCGCGAGACGGAATTTTCGAAGGAGGGATCGGAGCAGAAGCTCGAGAACGCCCGGCCGATCTTCGACGATCTCCGCCACATCAAATCCGCCTATGAGCTAAGGCTGCTGCAGCACGCGATCGACATCACTACCGAAGCGCAGATGCGCTCGATGGCGATGGTCGGACGCGCGAAGATGGAATATGAAGTTCAGGCCGAAGTCGAATACACATTCCGCCGCCGCAACGCGGACTTCTGGGGCTACCCGTCAATCGTCGGATGCGGCCCGAACGCGACGACGCTTCACTATGAAGAGTCGCAGAGCGAGGTCAGGAAAGGCGATCTTCTGTTGATGGATGTCGGAGCGGAGTACGAACATTACACCGCCGACGTGACACGGACCTTCCCGGTCAACGGGAAGTTCACGAAGGAGCAAGCCGAGATCTACCGGATCGTATACGACGCCCAAGAGGCCGTCGGACGAGCGACCAAACCCGGGGCGACCATGGCGGATCTGGGCAAGATCGCGAACGACACGATCGCGGAAGGATTGCAGCGGCTTGGTCTGATCACGGATTATAAAGTTCCAACAACACCGGAGGAGGCGAAGCAACCGCGTTCGCGTCAGGTAAGTTATTGGTTCATTCACGGGCTCGGCCACTGGCTCGGTATGAACGTGCACGATGTCGGGCGGTACGGAGTTCCCTTGAAGGCCGGGATGGTTTTCACAAATGAGCCCGGTATATACATTCGCGAAGACGCGCTCGACAACCTCCCCGACACGCCGGAGAACAAGGCGTTCATCGCCCAGATACGCCCGGTTTTTGAGAAGTACAAAAACATCGGCGTGCGCATAGAGGACGACCTGCTCGTGACGGAGACCGGAGTTCAGTGGATGACCGGTGCACTTCCGCGAAAGCTTGAAGACATCGAAGCGTTTATGGCGAAGGCGCCGAAGCAACTCGCGTATCGCGGCTTTCAATCGGGCGAGTTGCTAATGGCGATGACCAAACGGTAACCCGCCGTTTAGTGGTCGGACGGAGCGAAAGGTGTAGGATCCAAAACGGTTTCGGAGTCAGCCGTTAATTTCCGGGAACGAGCGGGAACAAATTACGAACGTTGCGGCGATCTCAAATCGCCGCGAAAGCCTCGAACCAGGCGTACGTGCCTGCCCGCTCTTTTCTCCGTCTGTACCTCCCCAACAAAAAGATGATAGATTCTAGACGCCGAACCTCCAGAATCTAATGCTTCCTCTCGTCATTGCTAATCCTAAATCCGCGGCGGGCGCGACACGCGATAAATGGTCCGCGATCGCGAGCGATCTCCGCACGCACTTCGGACCGTTCAACGTCGCGTTTACGAAAGGTCCCGGTGACGGAATCGAAATCGCGCATCGCGCGGCAGAGGCTGGAAGAACATTTATTATCGCTTGCGGAGGAGACGGGACCGTCAACGAGATCGCAAACGGCATTCTGACTTCCGGCAAGGATGTCGAGCTTGGTGTCTTCCCGTCGGGTACCGGCGGCGACTTTCGGCGTACGATCGGAATGCCGCTCGAAGTACGCGAAGCCGCCCGCGCGCTAAAAGAAGGCGAAACGAAACGCATCGACGTCGGCAAAGTTCGTTTCACCGACCACAGCGCCAAACCCGCCCAACGTTATTTTCTGAACGTCACATCGTTCGGCCTTGCGGCCTCGATCATCGGGCGAGTCAAGGGCAGCACTTCCCTGTCCTGGCTGCCGATGGACAACGTCCGCGGCCGGGCGAGCTTCGCTTTATCGACGCTGCAGGAAGTAGTGGCGATCGGCGCGACCGCGGTCAGGGTGAAGATCGATGACAAGGAAGAGCGGACTCTGCAAACGGTGAACTTCTGCATCGCGAACGCGCGGTTCTTCGGCGGCGGCATGAAGATCGCTCCGGCAGCAAAGATCAATGACGGTTTCCTGGATGTCATCAATATCGGTGACATCAATACGGCGAAGATCATCCTCAACGCCTACACGCTCTATCGCGGCACGCATCTCGACCTGCCCGAAGTTAAGGACACGCTCGCGAAACGGATCGAGGCTCGTCCCCTCCGCGAAGACCAGGAAGTTCACATTGAGATCGACGGTGAACTGCCCGGCAGACTGCCGGCGGTTTACGAAGTTGTGCCGGCAGCATTGAGAGTACGAGTACCGAGGAGAGGAAAGCAGGAAAGATGCGAATAACGAGGAGC
>DATLCA010000113.1:0-3822 GCA_035526605.1 Pyrinomonadaceae bacterium
AAAGAGCGCAAAGCGCATTGAGAAGAAAAAGAAAAGAAATTCGATGAAGTGAGAAACGCATTCGTTTGATCTTTTAAATTGCCTCCAGCTTCAGCTGGAGGTTGGCAAGCACAGGATCGGCTTTAGCCAAAAAATTAATAAGAAATCAAAATGGCTTCAGCCTGATTGGGCTAAAGCCCGAACCTTTTTTTCCCCGACCTCCAGCTAAAGCTGGAGGCAATTTAAAGAACAGGCAAGGAGAGGCGGTGCGGGTCTATGCGCTTTGCGGAACGCTAAACGCGCCGAGCCTCGGCACGCCGCGGAAAATCACTTCCGGGCTTTCAATTCCTTCTCCCGCTCAACAAAACTTTCCTTACACAGTTTCACAAATTCTTTCCCGATCGGGGAAAAATGCCCGCCGCGGAGACGTGCGAGGCCGAGCTCCCATTTGATCTCGGCTCCTTCGATGAACCACGAGATGAGCTTCCCTTCCCGAATATCCGGCGACACGCTTTTCGCTCCGGCCATGCCGACGCCCAGGCCATTCGCCACCATCTGATTGATCGCCTCTTGGCGCGAAAGCTCCATCGAGATGTTCGGCTTGACGTTCGCCGCTGCGAAAAATTCGTCGATCATCCGTCGCGTATTACCTCCGCGTTCGCCGAGGATCAATTTTTCCGCTGCGAGTGTCGCCGCGCTGATGTACTTTTCTTTTGCGAGAGGATGTTTCGGATGGGCGATCGCGACGATCTCGTCCGAGAAAAGAGATTCGGTCGTGATGTTGGTGTTATCGACCGGCAGTGAGATGAAGGCGGTATCGAGCTCGCCGTGCATGATCCTGTCTACCAGACGCTGGCTCGTGCCGGAGGAAACCGAGAGCTCCGAATTCGGAAACGTTTCCTTCAAGCGCTGCATGATGGTCGGAAGCTGGTGCATCGCGAAAGTGCCCGACGCCGATCCGATGCGGAGCCGCCCATATTCGGCGCCGGCAACCTCGGCGATCTCGGCAAGCGCGGAATCGTGTTCGCGGAGAATCTTGCGGGCACGCTCGAGCAGATATTCGCCCGCCTCAGTCAGGATCACCCTTCGCGGCGTGCGCGTAAACAGCTGCAGGCCGACCTCGTCCTCGAGCTGCCGGATCTGCATGGAGATCGCCGCCTGCGTGACGTTGACGCGCCGGGCTCCGGCAGTAAATGTCTTCGCTTCCGCGATCGCGAGAAACGCCTTGAGCTGTCTGATTTCCATGTTCGTTAATGCGGAATGAGGAATGCGGAATGCGGAATTCCGATTTCACATTGCCGTTTGGATTGTAAAAGGGTGCCGTCAGCCCGGCGCCGGGTCGGTCAAATTCCGCGTTCCGCATTCCGCGTTCCGCATTTCTTCATCACACATGCTTATCGCTTACATAAAATCCTTTAAGTTTGATTATAAGTCAAGTTTGGCGAAGAATGTTTTTGCATGGCCACAACCTCCGCAAATGGCAAACGGAAGCAGGGATCTCACCAACTGTTTTTGGGCGTCGACGGCGGAGGAACCAAGACCCAAATTGCTTTGATGAATGAAGCCCGCGAAGTTACCTGCGAGGGCTTTGCCGGTCCTTCAAATCCTCTACGGGTCGGCGTCGAGACCGCCGTTACGAACATAACCAAAGCCATCAACGAAGCGTGCGACCGCGGCGGCGTCTCGCGGGGAGACATCGCGGCTGCGACACTCGGCCTCGCCGGCGTTCGCCGCGCCGACCTCAAGCGAAGTGTCCGCGAAAGCTTTGTGAAGCGTCTCGGAATCCGGCGGGTCGAAGTAGTGACGGACGCCGAGATCGCGCTCTTCGCCACGACCCAGGGCAAACCCGGTCTCGTCGTTATAGCCGGTACCGGCTCCGTCTGCCTCGGCAAGAACGAGAAGGGAGAGATGGCGATCTCCGGGGGTTGGGGTCCCCTCGCGGGAGATGAGGGCGGCGGAGTCGGGATAGCGCAGCAGGCTCTTCACACGATCGCGAAAGCATCGGATGGCCGCGGCATTCCCACGATGCTCAGTCAGCGGGCTTCGGAATATTTTCGTGCGTCGGGTCCGGAGAATCTCATCGTCGCGATTTATTCCCCACAGGTCGACAACAGCCGGATCGCCGGTTTTGCGCGGCTGGTCGTGGAAACTGCGCAGGACGGCGACGAGATCGCGATCCAGATCCTCCACGACGCGGGGTACGAACTGGGTCTTGCGGCCTGTGCGGTCATCGAAAAGTTAGCGCTGGAGAATCGGAAAGTCCCGATCGGATGTGTCGGAAGCATCTTCCACGCGGGCGACCTTCTCACAAAACCAATGCTCGAAAAGGTACGCCTCTGCGCGTCCAAAGCATTCCTCACAGAACCCATCATGCCCCCCGCCAATGCCGCCGCTCTGATGTCGTATCAGGCACCTCGAAACGGTTCCCGCCGTTGAGCCCCCGTCCGGCATATCTATTGCTCCACCAAACATTTATCGCAATTTGTGTTTCGATTCGAAGCGCGTACAACGCGTTATGTATTGGGGGAGACAATTCATATGGAAAGCAAAGCAAGATTTCTCGGCCACGGCATCCATCCGGTCATGATCGTGTTTCCGCTCGGGCTGTTAGCCACGGGCGTCGTCTTCGACGTGATCTATCTGATCTGGGGCAGCCCGGATATGGCGTCAGTCGCCTACTGGATGATCGCGGCCGGAATCATCGGCGGACTGCTCGCCGCCCCGTTCGGGTGGATCGACTGGTACGCGATCCCGCCGGGTACGCGAGCGAAAACGATCGGGTTTATTCACGGTCTAACTAATACTGTTGCGCTTTTGCTGTTCGTGGGGAGTTGGGGCCTGCGCCACGACGTGCCGGAGCACCCCGAAACTCTCGCGAGCATTTTGTCTTTCGCCGGGGCCGGAATGGCCGGACTCGGCGGTTGGCTCGGCGGTGAATTAGTAGAGCGCCTCGGCGTCGGAGTTCACGAGGGTGCGAATCTTAACGCGCCGAACTCGCTGTCGAACGCTTCGGCGCGATCCACGGATGCGCCGGTGGGCAGAGTTTAAGGAGTATTTTGCAATGGCAGTAAAGCTCAAGAATCTCAGCGATCAGGTGATCGTGATCACTGGAGCCTCAAGCGGGATCGGTCTCACGACCGCAAGAATGGCTGCGGCCCGCGGAGCCGCTGTCGTACTCGCTTCTCGGAACGAGGACGCACTGAAAAAATTGTCCGGCGAGATCAATTCATCCGGTGGTTCGGCCGTATATGTCGTAGCGGACGTCGGCAAAGAGGGCGACGTGAAAAAGGTCGCGGCCGAGGCTTTGAACAAATTTGGCGGGTTCGACACATGGGTGAACAACGCCGGCATTTCGATTTACGGAAAGCTTGAAGATATCCCGGTCGAAGACATGCGTCGGTTGTTCGAAACTAACTTCTGGGGCGTCGTCTACGGATCCATGGTGGCGGCGAGCAACATGAAGACGACCGGCGGAGCCTTGATCAATGTGGGCAGTACCTTGTCGGATCGCGCGATCCCGCTTCAAGGTATCTATTGCTCATCGAAGCACGCCGTAAAAGGTTTCACAGACGCGTTACGGATGGAGATCGAAGCTGACGGGGCTCCGATCTCGGTTACGCTCATCAAGCCGGCGGCGATCGATACACCTTACAAGGAACATGCGCGGAATTATCTCGACGTGAAACCGGAAAATCCTCCGCCGGTTTATTCGCCCGACGCGGTCGCGGAAGCGATTCTTCATTGTGCGGAGAATCCGGTTCGGGATCTTTTCGTCGGCGGTGCGGCCAAAGCGCATTCGGTCTTCGGAAAATTCGCCCCGCGGACATTCGACAAGATCATGGA
>DATLCA010000114.1:0-1435 GCA_035526605.1 Pyrinomonadaceae bacterium
ACAGGCAGCCAAGCCGAAGAACTGCGGCGTGCGATGGGATTCAAGCGGCCGGACCGGAGAATGGAACAGATCGAGGCAAACCTGCGGGCCGGCATGAATCGGAACAACATCGACGAGGCCACGCAGAACACGATCGTGACGTGCGTCAAAGCATTCGCGAATTACGGATTCCCCGAATCGCACGCGTACAGCTTCGCGCTTCTCGCATATGCGTCGGCGTATTTCATGGTTCATTACCGGGCATGTTTTATGACCGCGATGTTCAATAATTACCCGCTCGGATTTTATTCCGCCGCGACGCTTGTGAAAGACGCACAGCGACATGGGCTGCATTTTCTTCCGATCGATATCAATCGGTCGGATTATCTTTTTACTGTCGAGGATGTCAGAACCGGGGGCGGTAGCGACCGGGGTCTTGTCAGTACCGCCTGCGGTAGCGGGCGGGTTACGACGGAGAAGCAGGTGCGGGTGGGGCTGAAATATGTGCGTGGTTTGAGAGAAGAGATCGGCCAGAAAATTGTCGCGGAGCGGCTAAGCTCCCCTCCTGGTTTAGGAGGGGTGCCGGAGGCTTTGCGGAGGCGGGGTGGTAGTTCAGAAGAATCAGATTTTTGCAGAACTACCACCCCGTCAGCCGAAGCGGCTGCCACCCCTCCTAAACCAGGAGGGGAGCTTAGGAGCTCCGCATTTCCTTACACCAGCGTCGAAGATCTGATCCGCCGCGTCCCCGAAATAAACAAACGCGAGATCCGCGCGCTGAGTCTTGCGGGAGCATTGAATTTTGATGGCACGGTTCATCGACGTGAAGCTCTGTGGCAATCCGAGCTGGCGATCCAGCCGGCGGGACCGCTTTTTGAGAATGCGGAACTATCAAATGCGGAGCTATCAAACGCGGAATGCGGAATGCGGAATGCGGAATCCGTGGATTCAACTTCCGAAGATGTCAGCCAGGCTCGTCAAGATGATAAAACGAATTCCGCATTCCGCACTCCGCATTCCGCATTAAAACCAGATTCCGCATTTCTTGCCCGCATGGAAGGCCTCGAGCTCGTCGACGCCGACCTCCGCAAGACCGGCATCTCGATAGGCAAACACCCGATGGCTTTCGTTCGCGACGACATGACCGAGCTTGGCATTCTGTCCGCGCATCAAAGCCGCAATTTGAGAAGAGGACAGGTCGTGTCCGTGGCCGGTGCCGTCATCATCCGCCAGCGCCCGATGACGGCGAACAACGTCGTCTTCATCACGATCGAAGACGAAACCGGCTTTGCGAATTTCATCGTCATGCCGGACATGTACGAGAGATTCCGCTCGGTCATCAATCAAAGTAATTTTCTGATCATCCGCGGCGTCTTCGAAGAACGCGGGATGATAAAGGCGATCAGCTTCAAACCTTTGGACGAGCTCAAGTCCAACGTCGTGTCTCACGACTTTCGAT
>DATLCA010000115.1:0-3019 GCA_035526605.1 Pyrinomonadaceae bacterium
AAGGCAAGGGTCTACTCTGCTGCCGTCTCGCCCGCCGCTCCGTCGCCTTCGCCATTCACGTTCACTGTCGGGCCGACGAAACCGGCGCCGGTAATAAACTATCAACCACGCGTTTCATGGGACGGGCCCAACGATATGCAGAGCTTCGACGACCCAGACGTCGATATCTCGTCGGTCGCGGATTTGGGGGTGGAGGAGATTAAGAAAACCGTATTTAAAGATCGAACGGTCCGGCTGCGGGTGATTATCAATACCGAGGGCGAGATCGACAGCGTCGAGAAGATCTCCGGTCATCCATTGCTCGTGGATGCGGCGACGCGATCCGCCAGGCGCTCCATTTTCAGATCGCGGGCAAAACCGACTAAGCGGATCCTGACCTACACTTTTCGATTGTTGGAGGATTAGTTCCCGGCCGGCGGGAGCGGGATAAAAACATCGGCGGCTATCTGCCATCTGCCGTTTCTCAATTTCCAAACTTGAACGAAGTTTCCCTTTTCCTTCTCGACACCGTTCTTGTCCGTCAGTGTGTATCCGCTGTAGACGTATGCCAGGTCGCCGGCTTCGATAAAGGACTTGCGCTTTTGGAATTTCACCGGCAGCTTCTGGTCATTCAGATAACCCAGGGCGGCGTCACGGCCGACAAACGGCGCCTTGCCGTCGCGGAACAAGTAAATGTCTTCCGCGGCATATAGCTTGTAAGCTTTCGCGGCGCCGCGGTTGTCGGTCATCTCAAAAAATCCGACTGACGAATCCCCCGCGAATGTTTTTTTGTCGTTGAGTTCTTCCGGGGGCGTGGGCACGGGCTTCCATCCGGGTTCGGCCGCTACAGGCTTCTCATGACTGACGCCCGTGTCGAGTGCGGCTCGATATTCCCCGTTTGGCTGCCGAGCCCACACGGACAGATAGTGCCCGTGGATCTCGTTGGTATCGTCTTTTCCTTTCGGCTTGAAGATAGAGTTGCCGATGCTGTATCCGATCGCGCCGTTCGCGGACACTTCGATCTTGATCGGGTTCCAAGTCAGAGCCGCCGGCGTTGCGGATCTGGCCTTCCACGACTCGCGGCCGTTGACCGGGCCCGGACGAAAGAGCACTCCAACCGGCGAAAGAAATTCGATAAAGCCTTCCTTGATTCCTTTTTCCGCGACCGCCTTTTCGAAGGCGCGCTCGGTGTCATAGATCTGCCTGGAATAATCTTGAGCGGCTACGGCGATCGACGCCAAAAGAATTAATACGACAGCGGGAAAACATTTCATGGTTCGAATCATAACACGATGGTTTTGCGCGGCTGGAAGTCCAACTATCAACTATCCGCTGGTAACTCAGTGGATAGTTGATAGTGCACAGTGACGTCGCCGCCCCGCTATTCAACCTTCACGAAATCGGTTCCCGTCCGCCCGAAGGTTTCGGGGTGATACATCTCTTCAGCCTTTGCCGGCGGGACGACGAACTGGCCCGGGGTCGTCGCTCGCGCCACGTACGAATAGTTGTAGACGCCTTCCCACAACAGCGAGCTGAACGCCTCGGCCCGCTCGTCGCGGAAGTTCTGATGCTCGAACCAATACTGCCTCCAGTAATAGTTGCCCCGTCCGAACGACCGCGTACCGTATGTCAAGACGCCCGTGCCGCCGGTGTCGGGCGGAACGACCTCCGTGACGGCGAGCCCCGGATTAAGGATCTCCAGTCCCGCCGGCAGATTGTCGACGAGAGCGACGTGGTAACGCCGCGCCTGGGCGACCATCGTCATCCGAACCCGAACCCGTGCGCCTGATTTGATCGTCCACGAGCCGTCGGCATTTTGTTTCACATCGTCGGGCTTATCGATCGCTTCGTACTTACGCAACACCGTGAATCCGTAATCGGCCGGTTCCAGTTTCAGATTGCGCGGTGCGTACTTCATCCCGATCCGGTAATACAAGCGGCCTGCGCCCTGGCGATCGATAAGTAAATTCGACGTGCCACCCTGATCCGTCAGGTACGACATCGGGATACTCAGCACGTTCGAATCGACCGAACGGCCGGTGAACTTTTCTTCGCCCGCGTATGAACTTCCAAGCCAGATACGGGTTACGAAGTCAGGCGTGACCTTCTCGAAGGTATCGAAGTATTTGTCCAGCGCCAGCAGAATAAACACATTCTCCTGCGTATTGGCCCACGCGCCCTTTACTCGATGATCGAGCAAGCCACGGACGAGCTTCGGTACGAAATTATTTATCGAGTCCCTTAGAGCACCTCGTGTATGTTGGGCGCCCATAGTCCGAATCAACGCCTCGAGAAGTACACCGTCCGCACGGCGATTCGAGTACATGATCAGCCACGCCGCGTCGCCATAGTCGGTCACAAAGTTTGCGGTCGCGGCAGTTTCCGTCGTCCGGTTCATGAGGAACCGAACGATAGTCTCCACTTCGCCCGATGAACCCGGGTCAGTAGAAAGTACGGAGAGGATCCATCCGAGCGCCTCGAATGGCATCTTGTCGTAACGTGGCAGAGGTGTGACGCCGGGTGCGACGTCGACACGATCACTCGCCCCCGCCGCGACCGCCTCGGCCAGGATCCTCTTTGCCTTCCCGGCGTCCTTGTCGCCCATCAGGCCCCGAACGTAAAGTGCGTACGCCGAGATCGTCCAACGAACCTGCGGCGAGTTTTTGTACCATTCGTCGTTGAAATGCTTCTCGACATCCTTCAGGTAAGGCTTAGTCTTGTTCAGCATTTCGTCCGGAACCTTGTAGCCCTTCGATTTCGCCAGCGTCAGAGCGTGAGCGACATGCACCGTCAGGAACGGGTACTCGTATCGCTCCCTGTCGCGCTTCCAGAGACCGAAGCTGCCATCGTCGCGCTGACGCGACTGAAGGATCTCGACGTCGCGCGCAAAGCGCACGTCCAGCTCTTTCGCCGTCGGCATGTCCTTCGCCTTGAATGCGGCGAGCACGTCGCGAAGCGCGGCGATCGAGATCATCCGTGACGCGATCTGTTCTGAACATTCATACGGATAGGTCTGCAGATATATGAACGCATCGGTCAA
>DATLCA010000116.1:0-8845 GCA_035526605.1 Pyrinomonadaceae bacterium
TACTTAGTTAAGACGATTGCTAGTTCGCAGCGACAGATCCACGCGTCGCCTTGTCGAGCTCCGCCGTCCGCTCGCGGACACCTTGCCGAAGAAGCTCCACCTCGTCCGCGGAATAACCGGCGGCGCGAAATGCGTCGTCGATCTGCTTGTCCGTAAGCTGACCGAGGCGTTCGGTGAGCCACCGTCCCTGAGCGACGGTGATGTCTTCCATCAAGCCCCGGCCCTTGCCTTTGAAATCGAAATCGATCCGTCCGTTTTTTACACCGCTGACGAATCCCGATTCGTACCAGGTCCCGGGGTCGTTCGTCTTGCGTCCCAACCGGAAGAAGAACGGCAGATTATTGTTGCCCAGTTTCCCAAAGGTGGCCCCGAGGTCACTGACGATAAAATGATGTTCAACCGAACCGTTATCGTTTACCCGGACCACCTTGTTTTGCAGGTCGAGCAAATCCCAGTTGGTAAGAAACACCATCATGATCTTCAAGCCCTGCAGCTCGTTGCTCCCAACAAATGGGTTGTCTTTCCACTTCCATTCGTCGAGCCGCTCCACGTTATCAGGCCGCGCCTCGAGCCGAACATTTTTGAACGTACCTTTTCCAGGAATGTTCAACGTCGGTACCAGATAATTGATCTCCGTTTTATAACCGAGTCCGTAAAGAAGCCGAACGGCTGCGGTTTCGGGTTGTGCTTCGCGACCTAGCTTGGCGACCCAAACCTGGCCCTTCGCGTCCTTGATCCTGAATTTTTTGTTGTGGCCCTGAGTTTCTTCTTTTATGAACGTGACCCGGCTCACGTCGGGCTGCATCTCGGCCCCGCCGGGTCCGTTGAAAAGATCAAGTGACCCGGGCTGCACTTCTTCCCATAACACCGGATTCGTGATCGGCCCGGATTTCCTTTCGTCTTTGTTCTGGGCAGCAGCGGAAAATGCGGCCACCATAAATACAGTGAGTACCGCAAACAAATACTTTAAATTGGTTATCATATGTCCCTCGCTAATTGGTTAGATGCTGATGTGACCCTTATAAAAGGATAGATCTATACCTTGCCTATTCTGCAAGCGATGTGCCGTAACTCGAGACTGCGGCTTTTTTGTGGAACGGAGCTTGCGAAATGAGGGGTAAGACAATTCGAACGTACTAAAACGTTACGGCAAGGAGGGCAAAATGGACGGTAAGAGATTTCAGAAAGTTGAGAATGAGAAACCAATTGCGAAACCGGGTTTTCCGCTGCCGACGGATTTCAGTCCGAGTAAGAGATCGGAGGCCGCGACTCGACCGCAGCTGAAGAGCACGTCAGCGGCGGAGCGACGTGCCCACTTCTACCGGAAGCAGGTTACGGATTCAGGTGCGCCGGTCTATGGATTTTATATAACTGAAGTTCCGGTTCAGGACTTTCACCAGAATCGTTGAAGGTAGTTAGATTTGAATTAAAAACGGCGACCGAAAGGTCGCCGTTTTTCGTTTACGCTTTGTTCGTGGAGGACGGCCCGTTCTCACTCTCGTTCTGGCCGCTTTGCGCATTTTCTTCGACCCCTAGCTGCTCGCCGACGGTGGTCACCGCACCTTGCACGGCTCCTGAGGCCGCACCGGTCGCGGCTCCCGCCAAGGCTCCCTGAACGACTTCCACAACGGTATCGACCGCCCTGCTAACCAGCGACTTTGCCGCGGGCTTCTTTCGAGACGATGAAGCCGGCTTTTTGCCGGAGGTCGACGACTTTGCGGCAGTCGTTTTCTTCTTCTGCCCCGAACCTGACTTAGCCGAAGGCCGGTTCGCCGAAGACTTCGAGGACGAAGCTTTCTTGGACGAACCGCCGGAGCGTGCCGTCGAGCTCTTTGCGGTCGACTTTCCGCCGCCGGATGAAGCTTTCTTTGCAGTCGACTTTCCGCCGCCCGAGGAAGCTTTCTTTGCGGTCGACTTACCAGCCGATGCTTTGGAGCCGGAAGCTTTGTTGCCGCCCTGTTTCGCCGCGCCGGTTGATCTTGATGCAGATGATTTTCCGCCGCCGGTCGATCTCGCAGCCGCCGCTTTTGCGCCGCCGCTCGATCTTGCGGTTGAAGATTTGGAGCCGCCGCTCGTTTTCTTTGTCGAGGATTTCGCTCCGCCCGTTGCTTTCTTGGCGGTGGCTTTACTCGACGACGCAGACTTGCCGGAGCTTCCCGAGCTCTTCGACGTCGACTTCTTCGCAGTGGATTTCGAAGCGGAGTTAGCCCCCGTCTTTTTTGTTGTGCTCGATGCCTTTTTCGGCGCCGCCTTGGAACTGGATTTTGATGTGGAACTCTTCGAAGCGGCCTTTTTTGGAGCAGCCTTCTTCGGAGCAGTTTTCTTTGCTGTTGCCATGTGGTGGTCCTCCCGTGTTCAGAAAAATTCGTACGACAACGAGTTTAGCAAAATAGAAATTTCAATGCGCAAAAAAATTTATTTCGACGTGCGAAAAATCATCGCGGATAAGAACAGAGATCGCCGAGCGCGAGATTTCCGCCGCAGAGGATGAGAACGACGTGCGAGCCTAACTCCCCTTTTAGTTTCTCAGCCGCCGCGAGGGTGCACGAGGCGGCCGGTTCGGTGAGAACTTTTAGTCGTTCGAGAATGAAAGCAAGCGACGTAACCGCCTCGGCATCCGTGACGACCGTCACGCTTTCAAGATGTTCCTTTGCCGCAAGGAATGTCGCATCGCAAACGGAAGGCGCACCAAGGGTCTTTGCTATTGAAGTGATAGCCGGAAGGGTGACGGGATGTCCCGCACGGAGCGCCTGCGACATTGCGTCGGCCCCGACAGTTTCGACACCCCAGATCTTTACCTCAGGCTTTCTCGCTTTCACCGCGGCAGAAACCCCGCTCATCAAACCACCGCCCCCGATGCTCACTATCACATCCGTAACTTCCGGCAGGTCGTCGAAGATTTCCAGCCCCAGCGTTCCCTGGCCCGCCATCACCAGTTCATCGTCAAACGGATGAATGAAGACGCGGCCCTCGGATCGATAGCGGTCCGCTTGCGCAAACGCATCGGAGATGGTCGATGCAAGCTCGACTCTGGCCCCGTAGCCGCGGGTGGCGTCGACGTAGTTTCTTGGCGTTGATTCGGGCATAACCACTACCGAATCCATCCCCAGCACGTTCGCGGCATGAGCAACCGCTTGCGCATGATTGCCGCCGCTGACGGCCACAACGCCGTTCTGTAACTCATCAGCTGAAAGACTCAAAATCTTATTGAATGCGCCCCGGATCTTGAACGAGCCGGTCTTTTGAAATAGCTCGAGCTTTACGAATACGTTTGTACCGAGATGGGTGCTCAGGGTCTCGCTGCGCTCCAGCCGAGTCCGCTTTACGTGATTCTGGATTCGTCTGCCAGCCTCTTCGATTGCTTGAATGTGCATATTTTTTACCGAATATACTCTTTTACAACGCATATTGTCGCTCAACGCACGAAATGGTTCCTTACATTTATCTACTTCGGGCCGGGGCGTGAGTTTTTAGCCGGAACGGTGATTGCTTATAGATACTTCATCACAACTGCGTATTCCGTGGTTTAGCCAAGGAGGTAGATATGAAAATCAACTTTTTCTTTGTACGAATTTTTTCTGTTTTGACGATTGCGCTTCTTCTCGTCGGGTCGTCGCTCGCCCAGGGTAAAGGCCACGGCGGAGGTGGCGGTCACGGCGGGGGTAACGGGGGCGGCCATCAGGGCGGTCCTCCTGGACAACAGAATCGTGGCGGGGAAAATCCCGGAGGCGGTAACGGTCGCGGAGGAGGCAATCCCTGGGGCGGCCAAGGGAATGGTAAACAGGAGCAGCGCCAGATGGGTGGTGGCTGGCAGCAGCAGCGGCAGCAAGAACAGCAGATTCAGCGCCAGCAGGTTCAGCAACAATGGCAGAACGCGCAGCGCCAGCAGATGCAGCAGTGGCAACAGGCGCAGCGCCAGCAGCGGGACGCCGTCCGGCAGCAGCAGATGCAACAGATGCAGCAGCGTCAATGGCAGGTTCAGCGTGAGCAACAGCAACGCGTCTATGTCCAGCCGCGACAGCAGAACTGGGGACAGATCCGGCGGCAGCAGAATTTCGAAACGAAACAGTACCGCAACGAACTAAAGGCTGAGCAGCGAGGTAATCGCGACGCTTTTAAGTATGAGCGTAAGCAGCAGCATTTCGAGGAAAAAGCGTTTCGTAAGGCCGGGCGCGATTACCAGCCCGAGACGCGCTCCTACACTTATCGGCAGCGCCAGGCATGGCCGAACAACGATCTCTATCAACCGCGGTATCGTGAAGACCGTTCCTACACTCCCTCGTATCGCGACGACCGGAGCTATCAGCCCTCGTACCGCGACGATCGAAGCTATCAACCCTCGCGTCGCGATTACGGAAATTATCAGCCCGCGTACCCGCAGTACGCGCAGCCGCAATATCAGCCGCAATATCAGCAGCCGTATCGCCAGTACGATTACTCCGGGATCTATACCCCGTACTCGGGATACGGGTATGACGACGGTTACACGTCGGGTGGACGGAGCAGCTGGGTCGAGCCGCTTATTCGAAGCGTGATCGGAACGTTTTTCTCGACCGGAATCGGCGACGGGTATTACGACGATTACAACTATGACCAGGCGTACTACGATGACGCGGACGGCTACGAGTCTCAGTATTCGTATTCGCAGCCGACGTACTACACGTTCGGTTACCCGGCGGCCTCTACCTACTATGAACCGGCGGCGTATTACGGGTACGACCAATACGCTTACAACGAATTACCCTCCGACGCTTTCGGCGGGGCGCTGGGATACAGCGACGTGCAGGATATTTACTCCGGGGGCATCGCGGGCGAATTGATCCAGCGGGCGCTCGGCACCGGTTACTATCAGGGACTGCTCGAGGGCCAACTGGCCCGCAAGCGCGGTTGGGGCGATCGCTACTATTCTGATCCGTACCTCTACGAGCAGGCGATATACGATCCGTATTCGTCGAGCATGGGTAATTGCCGGCGGTATTTTAGCGAGGGCTATGAGATGGGCTACGACGATGCCCTCCAAGGCCGCGATGATTTTGATCTTGCGGGCGGCGTTGACGTCGACCTTGTAAGTTTGCTCCTGGGCAATGTGCTTAGCCTGAGAGGCTAATGCAGTAGCAGTTTTGCTTTTGGTCCCGTCGCTCATGCCGGCGGGGCTTTTTTTTGTACGGGGGGCGGAAGTCGGAAATAAATCTCGTTGCTTTTTGAACCGAAATAAGCTATTCAATTCACGGTTTCCGAGTGCTCCAACATGAAAAGATTTATCTTTGCCGTCGTTCTTTGTGCGTCACTTCTGTGCGCGCTTTCGTCCCTCCTTTTTCCTTCCGCGACCGCGGCCGAAAATCCGCTTCTCGCTCTGCTTAACCTTCCGGCACCACCGCCGCCAAACCCTCAGGTCTCGTTTGCGACGACCGTACACCCGGAAAATTTCTTTAGTAAGGACAATCCGCCACCCGACGACGCACCTATCGAATCGCTGATGGAATATTGGCGCGTACAAGCTCAGATCTACGGCGATGTTCAGTTTAAGATTTATCCTTCGGAAAAGGTTCTCGAACGATTAAAGGGGGAGATCGTGAAGGATCCGGCAAAGCTGGTCCAGTTTCTCAACATCCTCCCTCCCGACGAAACTTCCGGGAAATTCGTCAAAGAGATCTACGACAAGTCCGCGAGCGGCGACGAAGAGGCGCGTGCATTGCGGCAGTCGCTGAAGACTTGGTTGAAATTTCACACACCGTTATTCAGCGCCGAGCTCGCCAACGAGGCAGCAAGAGTTTCGGACGTGGACGACTATGTAACAAACCATCGCGCCCTGGTCGCACTGGCACGCGTTGATTGGGACCGGGCATCCTCGATCGCTAACCGCCTCTACAACAATCCAGGCCAAAAGGCGTCGCGAACTGCGGCGCTCTGGGCCTTGTACGTCCACGCGATCGAAAGTTCACCGGGCGACACAGAACGTTACCGGGATGAATTGAAGGAAATCGTCGCGGACAAATCGCTCGGGCCCGGCGTTCGGGACCTCGCGCTCGACGCACTTTCGCTTGAAAAGGAATGGGCCGGGCGCGATGAGTGGTATCTGTCGATGATGGAGGACGAGACGCTCACGGACCTCGGCAGATTCACCGGTCTGACAACGTTGATATCGAACTCGCCGGCTGAAAAATACATTGAACGGATGATCGGGCTACTTGATAGCGAGAACATCGCGGTACGGTCGGCGGCCGCGCAGAATTTGATGGACAGGCTCGAAACACGCAGGACTTCCATCGTAAAGGCGCTCCTCCCGTGGCTGGGAAATCCGAAATGGCTCAAACAAACTCAACGGTCGGCTCGACACAGACTAGTTCAGGCGCTGGCACAGGAGAAGATGCCTGAAAGCGTCCCGGGCCTGATCGCGGCCCTCGATGAAAAGGAAATTCACGAGGTGTTCTCGGGCTACGCCGCCAACGCCGCCAACACCGCACGCCGCATCGCCGTGCCGATGAACACAAATGCTTATGCGGCTAATTCCGCGGGGTACTCCAACACAATGGCTTCGTCGACGGAAGTTTCTTACCCACTTCGAAGCCCCGCCATCTCTGCCCTCGCGTTTCAAAAAGATCCCCGTGCCGCTCCAGCCTTGCGACGCATCCTGAACGGGGGCGTCGGGCCCTACGAAAACAGCCAACTGGTGATGGCGATCTACGAATGCGGAGGCTTCTCCCTCACGGAGCAGCTTACGGCCGTTGAGAATGTAGCGCGTGCCTATGAAAGCGTTGAGGCCGACGTGAATGTCCTTGGGTCGGCGAACTACGTGGCGAATGTAAGTCGCGGGTCGGACGTGATCCGGATGGCCCCGTCATTGACGATTTACGAGAAAGACGGGACGCCCACCACTGATATAACGAGGATCCTTGGGATACACCTGGCGAATCGCAGCGACGCCGGCGATGAGCTCGCGCGCGCCGTTATAGATCGGCTCGGGTCGGTCGAGCGCAGCGACCCGGCGCTCGCTGCCGGTTTACGAAAAATACTCATGGGGTGGCAGGGCGCGGCGATCAACGGAATGCTGCTTCGCGACCTGAAAATGAACAAGGTCAATGCGGACGCCATCGTGCGTTTGTTGTCGATGCGGAAGGAGCTCCGGGAAAAGCAGCTTCCGGAAGTTTCCGATCTCCGGACAGGCAGCCCGATCGCGGTTGGGATTTCGTCCTGCTTGCTGGAAGATCCCAACGACCTCGAGACTCTGTTGGAAAGTTCAGGGGATGAAACGAAGACCGCCGTGCTCGCGTGCGCGAGGCTCATCCGCACGCCGCTTCCCGTCCAGAAGGTTGCGAAGAATTTGCAGAGTAAAGACAAGCTTGTCGCCCTCGCGGCGGAACGGTATCTCGAGAGCGAGGATTCGCCGGAGGCGCGCCGAATCGTGCTTTCTCTTCATGCAGGGGAAGCGAAGATTCTCGGTGCGACTTACGCCTTTTATACAAGTGATGCCGGCGAGCCAATGTCCAGCCCCTTCCTCCTCCCGCTTTTTGCAACGGTCAGTGCGTATCATGCCCAACCGCGCTTGTACGACGGCGGGACCGAGTCGAGGCCTACGGAGACCGAAACCGGTTTGCGGGATGAAGTGAAGCTCAACCCCGACCTACTTGGAATTTATAGCTGGGAATCGAATTCGATCCGCATCTACAAGGACCAGGCGGTGGTGCGTTGGGAAGACGATCCGGCGCGCTATCGCGAACGGGTTTTGACCAAAGACGAGTTCGACAATTTCAAAGGCTTACTCGCCCACTACAAAGCCGACGAGCTGCCGCCGTTCCTGGCCTGCTCGGGCGGTGAACGGTGTGAATCCAAGACACTGGTGATGCTCGGTCGAAACGGCGGCCGTCGCTTGTTCGTGAAGGCGAAGTCGATGCCGCCGCTGTTCGCCGAGCTGGACCGTCTGTTTGCGGAGATGCGTCAGCCGCCGTCCGCCATTAAGTACCGGGCCGGCAAAGACGTTCCAGGTCTTGAACTTCTTTTCGCCGACGACCGGCTCGATGCGAAGGCGGTTTGGAAGAGCGGCGCGGACTTTCGGCTGTTGACCGCCGACAAGGTCCGCCGTGCCGAGATCGATGCGGAGATCGAGACCTTTAGCGACAATCTGGTGGATGACTCCGACGAACCAACCCTCGACTACGTTGAGAACCCGCGTGTCTCGAAGGAACGATCGAAACGCGAATACGAAAATTTCGTGTGGAACAGTTTCGTCAACGGAGCCCTCGGAGCGGTGACGACGCAACCCAGCCAGGTGGAATTCATCCCGGTGAAAGACGACCTGGGAGTAGCCCCGGACGAGGGGCGCTGGAAGGCTCGTGCCGGCGCCGTCGAGATCAGGGCCGACGACAAAGGGTTGTATAAGGTCGCGGCGGGCAAGCTCACGAAGCTCCAAAGCGGCTATTACAGCAGCCCGCTGATCACGCCAAATGGCCGGTGGGCGATCGCGACAAGATACGACGACAACGATGGAGTGCAGTTGGTTCGCGTGAATCTGCTGACGAACAAACAATTCGTTGTGCCGCCGCAGGAAAATCCTGTCTATCAACCGGTCGCCTTCGTGCCTTCCATCAATCGTGTACTGGTCGGCCGGGAGCGGGCCGAATACGACGAATACGATGACGAAGAGTCAACCACGGCTGAGGACGGCGGCGGGTATTCGCTGCTCGATCCCGAAACAGGTTCCCTGATCCGGGCCCGCGGCGAGATCAGACCGCTCATTCAGCAGACATTTCGTCCGCTGCAGCCGGCGACCGCGGCGTTCGAATTCTGGGCAGCCATCCCGAAGGAAAATGAAACGGTAATCGGTTTGTACAACACGAGGACGTTCACC
>DATLCA010000117.1:0-6298 GCA_035526605.1 Pyrinomonadaceae bacterium
TTCCGACCAGCCACCCGACGCACGACCCTAGAATAGCGATGAGCAGGTTCAGGTACGCGAAGTGTGTTCCACCGATAGTATCTCCATTGCCAGGTCTACCAACATGCCATGCCAACCAGACAATCGCTATTCCAAATGCGATGGCCTGGAGGTTGACGAAGATCACAACCCACGGTTTGAATCGCGCGGGAGGAACAAGATCGGGTTCGCGGCCGGTACGAGCAGTGTTCTCTGCTTCGGTCATAATATTTGTCTCCATGGAAAAAGGGCCTCTGCCCATTTCTGAGCGAAAGCCCTTTTTCACATCCGATTAAAATTCAATCGCTGCAAGGTGAGAGGCTTGCGCTACACGAAAATTGTTCCGATCTTTATAGCTGAGTCGGAACGGGAATGCAACAGAAACTTATCGCGTCGAGGATGGGTTCGATCTTCTTAGAACGGCCGTGCATTCTTCGGGTCGTACGTAGCGGCCAGTCGCTCCACAGCCTTTCGAATCCAACCTTGTAAGGCTCACCACCCCTTTTTCTTAAAACCAAACCACGAATCACACCAATCACCACGAAACAAGAATCCGTACCCGCTTATTGTCCGGCGTAGTCCAGATTCGATATCACAAACTAAGAGAGGACCACCCCGTCAGCGGAAGCCGCTGCCTCCCCTCCTAAGACAGGATGGGAGTTTCGGAAGTTTCCGTCTGGGGAGCGATTTTTTTTCTTGCTTGCGAGATGTTGAGCCTACTCAAGTGCGAGCGAGAAGAGCTTTGCTGAACGGTTCGCGACGTACCAGACAAGGGTCAGGTGATTTTCGCCGCGTTCGAAATTGACCTTGAACTGCAGAGTGACTTCGATTAGTCCGTCGCCAGGGGTGGCTGAGGAATCGGCACGCTCGAGATCGACGATCTTACCACGGCCTTCGCGAAGGCTGGACAGCATATTGATGAGAGCTGTCTTGCTCTTGGTCGCTTTGGCGCGCTCGTGCGTCATCTCGTAGATCTCTTCGAACTTTCGATCGTTAAAGAGGCTGACGAAGTGGTCGGTCGCGGCGTAAGAGTCGACGCGCTCCTCGTCGTATCGATGGGTTGAGACTTTGAACCAGCATGCGGCGGAAAGCGAGAGAGCGATGAGAATTGCGATTAGGGAAATGCATCGTTTCATATAAGGTCAGGAATGTTTTGCGGCGTCCATTAACGCTGCCTGGTAGATCTTTTTTATTGCGTTGTCTTCCTCGCGCCGGAGTATCGCTTCGACCGCCGGAATCAAATCCCTGTTTTGTTTGGTCCTCAGCTGCACGATCTGGCCGAGCGCGAAGGCGGCACTCCATCTGACGACGGTGCCGGGGGACTCGGTGTTGGTGAGTAAATTACAAACCGCTTTATCTAATTTGTCGGGATGAAGATGTGCGATGTTTCCTATCACTCTCGCCGATTCCCACTTTACTCTCGAGGCTTTATCCGACAACGTCTGTGTCACAAATTTGAGACAGGCTACGGATGCGAGCTCGGGTCTGGATTTAGTTGCAAACTCGATGGCTTCGATGCAGGTTCCTTTGTCGGAATCTTTGGCACCCCTGGCTGCTTTTATGAGGTCTTCCAGAGTCAGCTTTTCGTTCAAAAGCATCTTGCCAAGTGTTTCGACCTTGGCCTTCGTCTTCAGCTGTCTGTCGGCGAGAACCGCATGCACATCCATTTGTCACACGCCCCACCGGCCCACTATGAAACCAATAATCGCTCCGCCGATCAGGCCGAGAACAATGATCGGGATGTAGGCTTTCGTGATGATGGCGTCGGGCAGGCTGAGCAGGAGGCCGAAGATCAAGCCAGTTGCCCAGCCGGGGAGTGGAAGATCGGCAGCACCTATGACGACGCCGACGCCGAAGCGATTTAGAAACGCGCCGATCAACGCGGCTCGCTTATCGGGAAACTCCATCGGCATCATCATCAAAACCACAGCTGCTCCGAACACCACGCCGCAGATCGATCCAAGCAAGAGTCGTGACATCTCGTCCTTAACCTCCGATTGTGTCTTAGATGGAAGAGCTAAAGGCCGCACCATTTTTTAACGCGGAGGTCGTTCTCGTCAAGTTCGCGCCGATTTCACTGGAGCCCCTTCGTGCGGGCCGATTACCAGTGTTGCACCGAAACCCTCACGGGCGCTAAATCTCCTCGAACTTCGATGGTGCCCCGCCAGCCTACCCCCGGCCGCGTTCACGGTGTTTGTGTATCGATCCACTGACGCGCCGCGGCGACGACTGTGTCGCGGCCGAGGGTTACGTCTTCGGGTGTCAGCCATACCGGCTCATCGATGTTGATGTCGGTGTGGGTCAGGTACGCATTCGGTGAGCCGACGCGGTACATGTTTCCCTCGGCCACGCGGGCGAACCAGTCGGGGCCGAGATCGAGCTCGGTTCCGAGCGCCGGCTGCGTCGGGAGGTTGAAGGCCGATGACGTCGGTTTTCCGAAAGTCCTGACGCGCGGGTGGTAGGTCATCCAGAGCGATGCGAAATCGCCCGAGCTGACTGCGCCGGGGCCGAGCAGGAGGGCGATCGGGCCGTCGTAAGAGAAGAAGCCTCGCTGGCGCGTGTCCGAACGGAAGTCGAGAATAAAAGTACTCGGACTGATCAGATTCTTCATCGCGAAATGATCCGAGGTTCTGAGTCGTTCGTCGAACCCGGTCGTCGGCACCGGATGATCGAACAGGTTGCTGATGCCCGAGTGTGACGCCGTCATGATGCCGCCGCTGTTGAAGCGGAAATCGACTATCAAACCCTCGACGTGACGGACCTGAGTCAGATCGTAGATGGCGTCCGCAAACTCGTCGCTCGAGGTCGGCCCCCAGCCCCAGACATAGATGTATCCGACATCCGTTCCGGTGATGACGCCGTGGCGCACACCGTCCTCCCACGGGTCGACGGGCTTTGGGATCCCCGGCACCGACAATTGTTCTGAACAGAATCCCCACCACCTCGCGCCGGTCATCAAGCTCGTCGGCACGTGCACCGTCTCGCCGGTGCGTTTTCGGACATCCATCGTTTGGAACAGATGCCAGTTTATCGTCGCCGAGCTTTCCATCGTGTGCTGGAACGCGCTCGGGGATGATCCCCAGAAGAGCGGCCACAGCGGCAGCTCTTCGGCAAGCAACTCCTGATAGATCTCGCGCCATGGGCGGCCATCGTAGCCAAGGACTCTGTCGCCGGGCCGGAGCCCGAGCGGGTGGCCCTGCATCGCCGAGTAGACAAGTGCCGACCCGTCCGGCTGAGCCGTGGAGCACGCACCGGAAGGGTTGTAGGTCCAGTCGCCGACGCCGAATACCGGAACTCCCGGAAGCGGGATGGATTCCCAGTTGATGGGTATGTCGTGCGCATGTGTGTGGCCTTCGCGAAGCTCGATCGCGATGTGGTTCATGATCCCGGTGAATCTGCCGTGGCTCACACCGGCCGCGATCTCCGGGCGGTAACGATCGCGCATCGCACGCCAGTCGATGTCGATGTTCTGGAACGCGGCAAATTTCGCGTCGACGTAGCTCCAGAACTTGTCGAAGATCCGGAGCTTCTCCGCGGTCGGGGGACCGGCGCCCCATACTGCGTCGACTGCCTGGCGTCTTTGTTGCGGCGTCATTGTGCCGAGCGGCGTCGTCGAGCGGATCGGCGAGTTGGCAGTCAGGGCGATCCGCCGATCGAGCTGGGCCTGGTAGCCGACTTTGATGTCGTGATGCGATTGAGCACTCGCGGCCGAAACCAGCGAGAGCAGCAAAGTGGTGATGATGATGCGTGCGGTCATTGTGTTCTCCTCCGTTGTAGCAGCCATCATCCACCCTCGCGGAGCGCTTTGTCCTTTATTTCCGGCTAAATGTTCCTAATTATTGCTAATCGGAGGCCGGGGCAGGATCAGGCCAGTTTGCTCGCGTGTCGGATTTCGGCCAGCAGCATTCGGAGCCGACGCTTTCTCCGGCGATGTTGATCAGCCGGAAGGCCGTTCTCTTTGAACGTGAATTGCGAGTTCTCGGGCGGGCGTTGGAGATAATTGAATGCGGTCCATCCTCGGACAAAGGCGAGATGGCGCAACCCGGCGATACTTTTATTGAGTGTAATTGGCATTGATTTACGTGCGTTGACATCGCGCGCCGCCTACGTTAACTTCTCTCAGAACAAAGCCTCGCTCACTTCCTTCTCTGTTACTCCGAAATTTGTCGGAGTACCCGATCAATCCCCGAGCCTCATAACACTGCCGCCCTCGAATCGTGCCCACCGGCCCCCGGACTTGGCGATAGAGGAGCCGTACAGGAGAATTAGTGAATTTCAATACCCTCAGACGCTCAGCTGCGTCCGCTTTGACCTTTGCCCTGTTGTTGATGTTGGTTAGCCCTACCCTGCTTCGGGCCAACACCGGTGATAAAAGTACCGCTCCCGCTCCGTTAAACTCGCTCACACTTTCAAGGGCGAGGGCGATGTCCGGAATGATAAACCAGGACGGCCGCAAGGACTTTTCCCGTGAAGAGCTCGACCAGATGCGTGCGGCATTGCTCGAGCTTGTGGAAAGCAATAGAGAGCTGGCGGCGCTGTTCCCAGCGAACCTCGCCCCGAAGGCCGGCAACGACGGCGCCCGCAAAGTTAACGAATACGACGCCGTCCGCGAACAGATTCTACAAATGTCGGATAAAGATCTGACGACGCTGAGATCCGTCATGGACCCTGCGGCGATGCAGCAGAAGTTGGCCAAATCGAGAACCGTATTCGCCGACTTCAGAAGCACGGCGAACACCGCGGGCCTTCCCGGGATCACTTCGTATTGCGGTGCACCTGTTCCGTCCGGGCTTATCGTCGCGGCGGACGTGGTGTACTTTCTCGCCGAGAGCGTCAGGGACATCGCGCAGGATGGTTGCAATGAGGTCATCGTGATCCTCGGTGAAGGCGGCAACGGACGACTGGTTTGCCTGGTCACCGACGCGGTTTACATCATCGCCAAAGCGGTTTACGCCGGAGTCCACTTTTGCGATGACGACTACGCCGCATCCGTGGGCGAGGCCAACCACGCTCGACTCGAGCACATCCACAGCGATCTTGAAACCAGCGTGGCGAACGACGACGCCAACAAGGCCGCCATCATCGCGAACGACGACGCCAACAAAACGGCGATCGTGAACAACGACAACACCAACAAGACTGCGATCGTGAACAACGACAACACGAACAAAACCGCGATCGTGAACAACGACAACACGAACACGGCCGCGCTTACGGCGCTGATCACGTCGGCGTTGAACGCGATCATCACCAACGCGAACGCGAACAAGGACGAGCTGAAAAATCTCGTGCTGAGGACGCAGATCGAGGCGGACCTCGCCGCCGCGGACAGTGCAACGCCGGTAGCTATTTTCCAGACCCCGAGCACCACCTGCACGACGCCCAGCATCCCGAACCCGCTTACCCAATGCGGCTATCTGGACCTCGTCGGTGCTATCGTCCGAGAGACGATAGCGAACCAGGGAGGCCCGAACATGGCGGCCGCTCAGGCGCTGTTGGCTCAGGCCGACGCGCAGAAAGCAGCGGGCCAGTTTAGGGCGGCGTACACCGCGTACCGAAAGGCATACAAAACTTCCTCGAAATAACAAAGCCCGGTCGTGGCCGCTTTGTCAGCCGGAAGGTTGTATGAATCGGTTACGACCGGAACTTATTTCAAATTGGAAACCGCCCATAGACGTCGAAGTCGTTGGGCGGTCTTTTTTCGTCTGATTTTCTTTTCGTTGTTTGGAAAAATGCGAGGCGGCGAAAGAGCTCCCAACTTCTTATCCCGCCAGATATTTCATCGCAAAATCGGCGAGCCCTTTTGGGAAAGACTTATTCTTTTTTCGCAGGCGTGCGAGGCCGTCTACGCCGACCTCGTTTGCGTCGTTGTATGTGCTGAAAGCGACCTTCCATTTGCCGCCGGTCTTTTGCAGAAAGACGTGGGCCTGGCCGTAGGAGCCGCTGCCCGGCGATTGCTGTTCGACGCTCGCGTAGGCCCATGCCCCTTGCACGCGGAGCGGTGATACGTGAAACGTTTCGTTGGCGAGCTCGGCATTTCGCTTTACATCGTAGCGGCGTATCGCGTTCATCAGGGCGGTCCGTTCGGCACTTCCCTTTTTGGGTTCGTACGCCTTTTGCGCGAGAGCGGATGACGCGAAGGCGAGGAGCAGGATCGAAAACAGTAATAGCTTTTTCATATTTTGGATTGTCTCTCTTTTCGACCAAAACAACGGTCAGCCCTTTGATCGATCGTTGCCGGCCTTTCCTCGTCGCTACCCGGTATCAGTCGGCCGGCGCT
>DATLCA010000118.1:0-18174 GCA_035526605.1 Pyrinomonadaceae bacterium
ATTGGTTAAACCAATTACAATACTTCCCATCATAGGGTCACATGCATACTTCGGAACAGAAAATCATCAACGCACGCACAACCGGCCAAAATATATGGCTCGAGTCATCGAAGTCGAGCGATCTGCCGATGGCGGAGGTTCCCGACTTCAACTTTCAGGTCATGGAAACCGAGGAAGCGGTCGGACAGGCAATGTTCGACGAGCTGGCCGGTTACGCTTCGAACAAAGACGGCGACATTGTGATAGTTCTGCTTGGCGGGCGCGGTGCACAAGCGATGTATCGCATCATCGCCGAACTAGCGAAAACCGATGCGATCGATGAGCTGCTCGGCCGTCTTCATGTCTTCACCCAGGACGCGCTCGCGCCGTTGCGAATGCACAACGGGCTGAGCTTTGTCCGCGATTTCGAAAGACTTCTCGGCGACGCATTCTTTCAAAAGATAAAAAGCTTTACGCCGATGCAGACGGATGAGAAGAATCTCGAGGCGGCGTTTTCGCGATATCTTGAAAAACTCGACAGCCTCGGCGGGATCGATATATTTTTTCTCGGCCTCGGCCCGGAAGCCGAAGCCGCTTCTCACATTTGTTACATCAAGCCGGGATCGGGTGCACGGTTCAACGACGTCGGTGGTATTATCCCGATCTCGAGCAGCATCCTCGAACATCACATCAACAAGTTTAAGGTAGGGGGCAGTGACGTTTCGCCCGAGGACGAAAGCGAATGTAGAAACGCGACCAGCATCCTGACTCTCGGCCCGGCAGCCATACTCGGTGCAAAAAAAATTGTGCAGTCTATCGTGGATGCCTCGACCGCCCCGGCAAAGAGGGAGAGCTTTGATCGCTTTATATCTACAAAGATGTCGACCGACGCCGCCGAGCGTGGGAGACAGCTCGACGCGAATCCCGGACTATGGATTCGGCTGCATCCAAATGTAACGTCGTTCGTATTGCCCGATCTACTTTTTAGATGAACGCTCTTATGCATGATACTTCCGCAAAAACGGCGGTTCCGGTCAGCGACTACGCGATCATCGTCAATGACGTCGACAATGTCGCCGTCGTAAAAAACGAAACGGCTGACGGTCTGGCATTGATACTTCCGGACGGCACGCATGTCGTTTTGCACTCGTCGGTTCCGCCGGGCCATCGCTTTGCGACCCGAGAGATTCCGCGCGGTGAGTTCGTTCGTCAGTATGGCCAGCCGATCGGCACCTCCCTCGGTGTCGAAAAAGGCGAATGGATAAGTCATGACAACATGACCGACGACGTTCCGGTTGTTCGCGATCTTGCAGACGCGCTTCACAACCCCGAGCCCGATTTCATCGATCTCGAATCCCGACAAACGTTCGACGGATTTCGCCGTGCCGACGGCCGCGTCGGCACCCGAAATTACGTCTTGATCGTTCCGACATCGATGTGCGCGAGCCACGAGGCGACGCAGATCTCGATGATGTCCGAGTTCATGCACTACAGCCGCGAGAAGTTTCCGAACGTCGACGGCGTGGTGGCGATCCCGCACAACAAAGGCTGCGGGTGCCAGGACGGCTCGACGCTCGACGTCATGATGCGGACGCTTTCGAATTACGCCGATCACCCGAACGTTGGCGGCGTCATTCTCATCGATCTCGGCTGCGAGAAAACGAATCTTAGCTTTGTCGAAAAGTATCTGACGAAACGCGAGACGCCGATCCAGAAACCCGTTTTCAAAATCGGTATTCAGGATGTCGGCGGCACCGAAGCTGCGATCGAGCTTGGCCTAAAATACGTGCAGGAGCTTCTTCCCGAAGTAAACAAATGTGTCCGCGAGCAAGTCCCGATCAGCGAGCTCGTGCTTGGCGTGAAATGCGGGAGCTCCGACGGTTTCTCCGGCATCTCGGCGAATCCCGCGCTGGGTTATTGTTCGGATCTGCTGGTCCGAAGCGGAGGCACGGTTTTGCTGACCGAGGTTCCCGAATTCTGCGGAGCCGAACACGTCCTGGCGTCGCGTGCGAAAGATTCCGAGATCGGCCGCAAGATATTTCGAATGGTCGATTGGTATAAGGAATACGCTTCGAAATTCGGCGCGGTGTTGAATCAAAATCCGAGTACCGGAAACAAGGCAGGCGGCTTGCTGAATATTACGATCAAGTCTCTCGGTGCAATTTCGAAGGCGGGGACGACGCGGATCGAAGACTGCGTGGAATATGCAGAAGTGCCGACAAAGCGTGGGGTTAATCTTATGCAAGGACCCGGCTACGATCAAGAATCGACGCCCGGACTTGTCGCCGCTGGTGCGACCGCGATCATATTTACGACCGGCAACGGGACGACGATCGGTAATGCTATCGCACCGGTCATCAAGCTCGCCTCGAACAATCGGGTCTTCGAAAGGATGTCGAAGGACATCGACATCTCCGCCGGAAATATCATCGAGGGAACCGAGTCCATCGCCGAAGTCGGCGAGCGCGTGTTCGAACATCTGCGACAGGTCGCGAGCGGCGATGTTCCTGCAAAAGCGGAGGTGCTCAAACATCGAGAATTCCAATTCTGGGCCGAGCAAACCGTTTCTCTTTGACGCAATTTGAGCGATGGATTCCGGACAGATCTTTCAATCCCCATTCCTCAAAACCGGCGAGCTCAATCTCGCCGGCAAACGCAGCCTGCTTCTGCGTTTGATCCGCGCGGCACAGCCGATCACGAGAACGGAGATCGCACAGCGGCTGAAGATCGATCCCAGCACCGTCACCGAAAATACCAGGGACCTGATCAACCGCGGGATCCTCCGCGAGGACGTGCGCGACCGCGAGACGCAAACCCGGCGATCACGGGTTTTGTCTTATGCGGACAAGAACGAATATTTCATCGGGATTAATCTAGGTGTCCGGCATTCCCAGGTTGGTACCACCACCCTCGGCGGCGGAACCGAGAACGAAGTTGAATTCGAAACCCCAAAAACTCCGACGGCGACCCTGAGTCTCGCCGCCGAACACATCCGAAAGATCGTCATCGACAATGCGGGCAAGACGCTCCGTTTCATCGGCGTCAGCATTCCCGGCATGACTGATTCGACACGCCGCGAAGTCATCTTCGCACCCAATCTCAATTGGCGCGACGTCGATGTCGCCGGGAGCTTTCAGAAATTCGTTCAGGTTCCGGTGGTTGTCGAAAACGACGCGACGGCCGCCGCAATGTTCGAAGCCCGCTTGAAGATCGGTGAATCGTCGGAGGGTGCCGCGTCGAATTTTATTCTCGTCCGTTCGGGCACCGGGATCGGTGTCGGCATGGTGATCGGCAGTGAGGTTTATCGCGGTACCGGATTGGGTCGGGGCGTCGCGGGCGAGTTCGGTCACATGACCATCATTGCCGGCGGGAAATCCTGCGTTTGCGGCAATCAGGGATGCTGGGAGAAATATGCTTCGGCATCTTCGGCAGCGTCTTTATACCTTGGCGATCGTCCGCTCCGGCCCGGTCAAATAATGCCGAGGTTCGTCGAGATCGTCGCGAAAGCGGAAAACGGTGAGCTGCGTGCTCGACGTTCGCTCGAAAAGGTGGGCGACTATCTCGGCATCGGTATCGCGAACGTGATCATGGGAACCGGAGTTCCGCGTGTGATAATTAGTGGCCGCCTGGTTTACGGATGGAAATTCATCGTCGAACCTTTGCACGAAGCGATTCGGCGCAGCATCATCGGCAATGTCGTAGGATGGTCCATCGAAGCCGGGTCTCCGACCGGGTCCGCCCTCGGTGGAGCTCTTGAGGTTGCGGTAGAAGAGTATTTGAATACGGTTTGATCCAATTGAGTATGAAAGAACAGATAGCACTGGAACCGATCAGACGCGACACATGCGTCGTGAAGGAAACGCATAAGCACAAGGGCCGATCGCTCACCGTCGCACCGGGCAAGACCGCGTCGAGGAATCTTCACTATGGCCGAATAATTCTGGACGCCGGAGATGCTCCTCTCGCTTTTGAAACGGCTTCGCGCGAAACGGGCCTGATCTGCCTAAACGGATCGGCGAAGATCGTAACCGGCGCTGATAGTTTCAAGCTCAACCGCTACGACGCGATATACATACCCCGCGATTCGAGCGTCAAGGTGTCTACCGACGGCGGCTGCGATCTGGCAGAACTTGCGGCTCCCGTCGAGAAACAATATCCGCTGCAGTACGTTTCGTTCGCGGATGTTAGAAACGATCCGGCACTCCATTTCATGGCAGGCAAACCGCCGATCGAACGCGATCTGAACATCTTGCTCGGCAAGAATGTCGAAGCGGGACGCATTATGGCGGGTGTGACGTTCTCATCTGACGGCAACTGGACCTCGTTCCCGCCGCACGAACATCACGACATGCTCGAGGAAGCGTATCTGTACATCGACATGCCGGCTCCGCAGTGGGGGATCCAGATGGTGTACACGAATCTGGATGAGCCCGAGTTGGTCGAGATCGTTCGCGAAGGCGACGTCGTTCTGATGCCGCAGGGCTATCATCCGAACGTCGCCGCGCCCGGAGGCTCGATAAATTTTCTCTGGATGATGGCCGCGAACCGTGAGGGCGTCGACCGCCAATTCGGCGTCGTCAACGTGCAGCCGGAATACGCGCAGAAAGGCTCGGGGCTTGAAGCTTCGCAGAAATAAAAATAGCCCGTTAAGCCGCCGGTCTTAACGTTTAGGGCGCGCCGCGTTAAGCAACCGGTCTTCGACCGGTGATCTTAGGCGGTCGAAGACGGCCGGCCTAATAACGACGCGTTTTTATATAAAAATGATCCTCGACAAATTCAAACTCGATGGAAAAGTTGCGCTCGTTACGGGTGCATCGTCCGGTCTCGGACAGGCGGTCGCGATCGGCCTCGCGGAAGCGGGAGCGGACGTCGCTTGCCATGCCCGATCAAGTGGCAAAGCGGATGACACGTGCACGGCGATCCAAAAATTCGATCGGCGAGCGATCACAGTTGCGGGCGACATGGCCGTTAAGGAAACGCCGTCCCGACTGGTCGCACAAACGGTCGAGCACTTCGGAAAGATCGATATCCTCATCAACAACGCCGGGACGATCCGCCGCTCACCTGCTACAGAATTTTCCGAGGAAGATTGGTCGGCAGTGATCGAGGTAAATCTCTCTAGCGTGTTTCGCCTTTCCCAGGAGGCGGGGCGGAAAATGATCGACCAAGGCTCCGGGAAAATTGTGAACGTCGCTTCCCTGCTTTCGTTCCAGGGCGGCATCACAGTTCCCGCTTACACGGCTTCGAAGTCGGGCGTCGCCGGATTAACGAAAGCACTGGCAAACGAGTGGGCGAAATTCAACGTGAACGTCAACGCGATCGCCCCCGGCTATATGGAAACCGCGAATACGGCTCCGCTCCGCGCCGACGAGACACGCAATCGGCAGATCCTTGAACGCATTCCCGCGGGACGATGGGGCTCACCCGAAGATCTTGTCGGAGCGGCTGTGTTCTTGTCGTCGCCCGCGAGCGACTATTTGCAGGGACATATTTTGGTTGTGGACGGCGGCTGGATGGCCAGATAAATTTCAAATTTGAAATACGGGTTGCGGCTCTGGTTCTGGTTCTGCTTCTGAAATTTCAAATTTGAAATTTGAAATTTGAAATTTTCTGCCTGGAATTGCAGATTCCCCGTTTTGGATTTACCCTCTCATTGTCCAAATCCGGTATCACTTATCACCTGTCACCTGTCACTTATTCCGGACACATTGACGCCCAATGGCTGATAACTTAACCATCAAACCAGAATCAGCATGCAAATGGGACATCGTCTCTCTCGGCGAGGTGATGCTTCGCTTCGATCCCGGCGACGACCGGATCCACGCGGCCCGAAACTTTCGAGTTTGGGAAGGGGGAGGCGAATACAATGTCGCTCGAAATATCGCGAAGTGTTTTCGACTCCGGGCGGCGATTGCGACCGCTCTCGCCGACAACCAGATCGGCCGGTTGGTCGAAGATCTGATTCTTCAGGGTGGCGTCGACGCTTCGCAGATCCTCTGGCGCCCGACGGACGGAATCTCGCGCGAAGTCCGCAACGGAATTTACTTCATGGAACGCGGCTTCGGATCAAGGCCGCCCACTGGATGCTCGGACCGCGGCAACACTGCTGTTTCGAAATTGAAACCGGGCGACGTCGATTGGAAAAGTCTCTTCTCCGAAAAGGGTACTCGTTGGTTTCATACCGGCGGAATTTTCGCCGGACTTTCCGAGACGACGGCGGAGATTGCTGCTGAAGCAATGAGTGCCGCGCAAGAATCCGGCTCGATCGTTTCCTACGATCTTAATTACCGCGAGTCGCTCTGGGCAGGACGCGGCGGACGCGACGCGGCGAACGAACTCAACCGAAGGCTGCTGAGCTCGGCCGACGTGGTTTTTGGTGTCGAGAAATTTGACGCGGGAGCCGCGGGATACTCGGAAGACAATTTTCGTAATGCGGCGACCGAGATAATTTCCCGCCATCCAAATATTCAAATTCTGGCGACGACGTTGCGCGACGTCCACTCGGCGTCGCGCCACACCGTCGGCGGAGCTTGCCTTGCCGGCGACGTTTACACATCCACCTTCCACACAAATGTCGATGTGCTCGATCGTGTCGGAAGCGGCGACGCCTTCGCGGCCGGTTTTATTTACGGAATGCTTGCGGGCGGGTCAATGCAAACGGCGATCGATCTGGCGGCGGCTAGCTCCGTCCTCTCACTCGCTTCCCTCGGCGACGGCTCATCCTCTACACTCGCCGAGATCGAGCGACTGGCTACCGGAGCGGTCCGCGCGACGGACAGGTAAAAACAAACGAAATCAATCTTCGCGTTGAAATAGAACTACGTCTCGAATCTCCTGACCGCGAACGAAGGCCAGCCATTTTCCATCCCGCGACCACGAAAAGTTGTAGAACTTTTCCTTCGGTAATCCTTCGAGCCGGTGAGGTTCGCCACCATCAATATCCTGCACCCAATAGCCGTACGCGGTATCCCGGTAGGTCACGGACTTTCCATCAGGCGTCCAGCGCGAGCCCATAAATAAAGTGCCGGTCTTCGGGATTTCGAACTGCCTCACGATTTTATGTGTCTCGGCCGAGAAGATCGCGAGCCGGCGCTTGTCGGTGATGTACGAGGCCGCAATGAACTTCCCGTCGGGAGAGAAACTTATCCACGACGTTTCTTTGTCGGTGAAGCATTCCGGCTCGCCGCCGTCCATGGCCACCCGACAAAGCGATCCGATATCGTTGAGAAACGATTTGTAGTAGACCCATCTTCCATCCGGAGAAGGAGCCGGTTGAAAAGATTTGCCGCCGAACGTGAGTTGTTTCGGATTCGAGCCGTCGATGTCCGCGCGCCAGATATCGAACTCGCCGCTGACACGGTCTGAATGAAAGATAATGTATCGGCCGTCGCCCGACACCGTCAGAACACTGTCGACGCGCCCGTGGTCACGGACCGGGTCAGTTAACGGAGTCTGATCGGTGCCGTCGCCGTTCATCTTCGCGAGATACTGATTCCGGGTGTCCGATGTCGTGTAAACGATTTTTCCATCCGGGGTCCAGTCCATTCCCCAAAGACCGTCATATCTCCCGAACGAGCTGAATGTGATCTCGCGGGCCGCGCTCAGATCATCGGCCGGAGCGACCCACACATTGCTCAATTGACGATGCTCCACCGTCAATATCGATTTGCTCGCTTCATCGATGCTTAGGGTCGCTCCGGCGTCGTTGTGCCACGACTCCCCATAGTTGCTTCGATCGGTCGTGATCTCGGTGGCAACACCGCCCGGGTAAGAAACATGAACGAGGCGGTACTGGGGAACCGAGGAGTGCGATATCTCCTCGATCGCGGTGATGACGAGCCCCTCCCCGCCCTTCAGCCAGGACGTCTTCGTTATTTGCCGATAAGCGGGAAGCGGGATTCGCCTGAGGCCGCCGGAAGAGATGTCGATTACGGAAAGTTCCGGCCTATCCATATGGCCAGGCCGCGCGGTAGTCAGCGCCAGAAGATCACCTTTCGGCGACCACGAGATCGAATCGAAGACGAAAGATTCATTTTTTGGAAAAGATGCAAGATCGCGACCGTCGGCTCCGTCGATTGCTGAAAGCGCGAGGACGTCGTTGTCGCCATCTCTCCGCCCGACCGCGAGCTGCGTGCCATCCGGGGAAACCGCGAAATGCCTTACACCGTCCTTGAGCTTCGTCGCTACGCCTCCCATTACGGGAACGCCAAAGAGTGCAGAGTTTGGGTTCTTATCGTCGCGAATCGAAAAATAAAGTTGACTGCTGTCCGGCGAAAACGCGAGTGTGTGGTAGGTTGCCTCGCCGGCCGGCCGCAGCAGCAGGTGATTCCCGCCGTCGACTTTGCCGAGCCATAAACTTTTCAATCCGACATCGTCGATAACGTAAGCAAAAAGTTTCCCATCCGGGGACAGTGCCGCGTTCCCTACCTTCCCATTGGTCGTGAGCTGCGTTACATGATGATCGCGAAAGGGGACGCCACCCGCGTCGAAAAGGTTTCGCGCCAATCCCGCGCGGAACGCATAGACACCCGCAACACCGATCACCGCGGCAGCCACGGCGGCAAAAATCAGCGACGAATTTTTTACACCCGCTTTCTTTATGGAAACCGGAGCGGCGAATGGCTGCCTTGTCGCGGTATCCGTCTCGCCAAAAGATTCCTCCTCGAGTTCTTCGCTTACGACAATCTTCTGAAACTTGCGACTCTCGATCCGGACTTCCCCATTCGCAAGCTGGGGCCGATCAGCCACGAACCGGTAGCCGGTTCCCGGAACGGTCACGATATACCGGTTCTCGTTCTTGCTCTCGCCAAGGGCCTTTCTCAGCGCCGCCACGTGGACGGTCAGATTGTTCTCTTCGACGAACTGATTAGCCCAGACCTTGTCCAAAAGTTCGTTTTTGGAAATAACCTCGCCGCGTCTCTCGACCAAAGTGAGAAGCAGATCGAAGGCCTTTGCCTTGAGAGGGACCGCGGCGCCGTTACGAAGCAGCAGCCTGCGATCGGGATCGAGGGTGAACTCGCCAAAGGAAAACACTGTATTCGCCTGGTCGATCATCCGGTTAGCAACAATTAGCAATAATTAGCCAGTAAATTAGGGACATCGCGAAACATACGCTGTCAAAATCCTCGCGTTCGCAAAATTGACTACCGGGAGCACGGCGATTCTAGCAGAGGTTCCGAATCGCTGCCACAAAAATTTGAGCACATGAAACGAACGATCAAACGAACCGAGATCACGATCGAGACGGTCGAGATCACGACGATACGACGGTCACTTCAGGAAGCCGGTGACGAGGAAGCGTTTCGAAACGTGATGGCCGACCCGCGGCTGATGCTGTCCACGGCGGCCGAACCGGCCCAACAAGTTAGGCAAATCGAAATTGAGGAGAAAAAAGAAAAATGAACAAGCGAGATGAATTGCGAAGATCGATAAGGATGACGGCGAGGGTCGGGCTCGTTCTCGCGTCCTGCATCGCGGCGCTTCTTTCGAACGGGTCGGCGACCAGTTCGGGGCCCCAGGACATGAGAGGCGTGTGGTCCGGTTTCATACAGGAAGGTACCAATCCTCCCGAACCGGTAAGGACCGAGATCACAAGCCAAACGAATCGGCGCTTTTCCGGATTCGTCAGCCCACCGGAACCGGTTCAGGCGGTCGCCGTCGAGGGGACCGTCTCCGCCAGTGGGAAGGTCAATTACCAGGGCGAGTCTTCCACCGAGCACGCCGTTGGCAAAACCGACCTACTGGAATTCGGCGGAGGCGCGGCGATCCTGAACGGCAGCATGACCCGCTTCCGTCACGACGGAACATTCATCATTCCCTGCGTACTCGAACTCCGATCTTTCGAGGCCAACCCTCCAGAGCCGGTACAGCCAGCGGGCCGGTATGTTGGAAGCCTCAGCGCCGGTGATACCACCGGTCAGATCGTGATAGGTCTCACCAACCCGCGCGATCCCGTCCGACCCACGAGCTTCGGGGGGAGCGTCGATGTGATCATCGGCGGGCAAACACAGACGTTCACGCTGTTGGGGACGATGAATGGTCAGGGCCGATTCATCGCGATCGCTCACCTACCGGGAGCCGGACACATGATCCTCGATGCAAATCTCGGGACTCCCCCGGATCCGGTCCAGCCGACAATCTTAACCGGGAGCTTCACTATTGAATTCGGCGACGGCTCAGAGCTTGAGGGCACTTTTCAGTCACAGCTTACGAGGTCGACGCAGAGCTAGTACTACAGATGGGTGACTCCCGGCTCAAAAGACTTTTTGAACGAAACTAACAGGCGACGGAGATATATGCTTCACAAACAAGGAAATTTTAAGGCGATGAAAGTAGTTTTCTCACTAGTATTGATCATCATGCTCCTCATATCGGATCAGATGCGCGTGTCCGCGGCCCCGGGGGGATTAGACAACAGCTTCGACGGTAACGGTCGGCTGGCGACAGACTTTAGCGACGGCGCCGATGTTGCGACGGATGTCGTGGTCCAGCCGGACGGAAAGGTCGTAGTGGTCGGGGTCAGCGGAAACCCCAACCCGATAGGATCCGCGGTAGTGGCCCGCTACAACGTCGACGGTACTCTCGACAATACGTTCAGCGGCGATGGCAAGCTTGTACTGCCGTCTGGTTATTGCACAAGCGCGGCCGTAGCGTTGAGCGGCACGGCCATCGTTATCGCTTACTATGCCACAGTTCCTCTTAGTCCGCCGGGCGCTCTTTTTGTAACGCGCTTGCATTCTAACGGCACGTTCGACACGTCATTCGATGGTGACGGGACCACGACGGATACTGTTCCACTAAACTTTATCCTCGGCGATGTGGCCGTCCGGTTTTCAACCATAATCGTCGCAGGCGGCACTGCCGGTTCTATCTCCGGCGGAAGCACGCCGCCAAGCGATTGGCTGCTATGGCAGTTCACCAACAACGGCAGTCTCGATACAGGATTCTCAGGCGACGGAAGGGTTCAGACCGATTTCGGGGGCAATCTAAGTGAGTATGCAACGTCGATCGCCGTCCTGCCGAATGGCTCGATCGTCGTTGGCGGCACCGGCAACCCTGCCGATCAGGGTTTTGCTCTCGCCCGCTATACGACTAACGGCTCGCTCGATACAAATTGGGGCGGAGGCGACGGAAAAATTTTCACCGATATATCGTCCGGCAGTGACGTCCCGGTGGACATGGAGATTGACGCCGGCGGGCGAATACTTCTTGCCGGCAGTTCCAGGCCGGGCGGAGTTCAGACAGGCACGATCGTTCGCTACAACGCGGACGGCTTGGTCGACGGATCTTTTGACGGCGACGGAATACTCCAGACGGCAAGCTTCGGACCTAATGTCGAAAACATAGCCATCCAGGCCCTGGACGGAAAGATAATCGGTATTGGCGGTCTGACTGACTTTATTGTCGGACGGCTAAATGTTAACGGCACGCCTGACACGCAATTCGGAAACGCTGGTTTTGTAGTAACGGACATGAACAACAACAGCGATGACGAACCCAAAGCTCTCGATCTAAGCTTCGATCGCCGCATAGTCGTAGCCGGTTCCACCCTAAATACGGTCGCCGGCTCGACCAGGAACTTCTGCGTTGCTCGTTATCTTCCCACGAACGTTCTGTATCACGCGCCGTTCGACTTCGATGGCGACAACAAAAGTGACTACGGTATCTATCGTCCAAATGCCCAAAGTCAATGGTGGATAAACCGAAGCTCAAACCCTCAAGCGAACGTCGTGTTTGATTTTGGATCACCGAGCGACCGCATCGTCCCTGGAGATTTTACCGGAGATGGGAAAGCAGATGTCGCACTTTGGCGACCATCAAACGGTAATTGGTACATACTTCGTAGTGAAAATTCTTCGTTCTATGCATTCCCGTTCGGAACAACCGGCGACATCCCGGTACCAAACGATTACGACGGGGACGGCAAAGCGGACGCGGCGGTATTCCGCCCCTCGAACGCGACATGGTACTTAAGCCAGTCCGGCGGATCCCCGACGCAGATCTTCCAGTTTGGTATCGGTGGGGATCAACCGGTTGTTGCGGATTACGATGAGGACGGCAAAGCTGACGTCGGCATCTTCCGGCCCGGCCCGCGGGAGTGGTGGATCCAGAGGAGCACGGCGGGGCTGCTCGCTTTGCAATTCGGCAACACAGGAGACAAACCGGTTCCGGGCGACTACACGGGAGACGGAAAAGCGGACGTCGCAATCTTTCGGCCGGCGACCGGGGACTGGTTGATACTTCGCAGCGAAGATTTCTCGTTCTATGGATTCCCGTTTGGTGCGGCGAACGACGTTCCTGCCCCGGCTGATTATGACGGTGACGGACGATTCGACCCGACGGTCGTCCGGGGAGCGACGTGGTTCATGGGCCGGACGAACGGGAGCACGCAGATCTTCGGCTTTGGTGCGGTCGGCGACAGGCCGATCCCGAACGCGTTCGTGCCTTGAAAAGGCCACACTTGTTGCGTCACGAAAAGAGCTCGGGTGGTTTTGAAATCTGCCCCTCCAAGATCAAAACCACCTCACGCTAAAGGCAAATCAAAATAGCCGTGATCGCATGGCTATGACACGCAGCTGCGGCACGCCCGGGAATGGACGTGCCGTATTTTTGTGGCTTCCGGAAACAGCGGACCGGATTATTTACGCCATCTTTTCTAAAACTGCGGCGATCTTCACGACGCCACGCTTTATCTTTTTTTCATCGAACGCGGCGTAGCCAAAGACGAGGCCGTTCCGGGGATACGGTGCGATGCAGTGATCGGAAATTGAGTTCAGCCGAATATTTGCCTCAGCGGCCTTCCTCACGACTTCGCGGTCATCGAGATCGCCCGGCAGCCATCCTACGAGATGCATTCCCGCATCATCGGCTTTCATCTCAACCAACCCCTTAAGGCGTCGGTCGACCTGCTCAACAAGACTCCGTTGCCGTTCCGCGTAGAGCGTACGCATCCGGCGAACATGCCGCGCAAAATGGCCTTCAGAAATGAACTCGGCCAAAATTGCCTGGTCGATCAGCGGTGGTTGCGACCCCGTCAAAACTCTCGTCGCGGTGAAAACATCTACCAGATCAGGCGGCACGACAAGACACCCCAGCTTCAGCGACGGGAATATGGTTTTGCTGAACGTCCCGACATATAAGACGCGCCCTTCGTCGTCGAGCCCCTGCAGCGAGGCAATGGGACGCCCCGCGTATCGATATTCACTATCGTAATCGTCCTCGATGATCCACGCTCCGGTGGAGCGGGCGGTCTCGATCAACGACAACCGGCGTGCAACGCTCATCGTCACGCCTAATGGGTATTGGTGCGAGGGCGTCACATAGATAAGCTTCGGATTTTTCCCGACGGCCGACGCCGCGTTGACATCGAGCCCGTCGTTATCAACCGGAACGGAAACCAGGTTCGTTCGCGAATGGATGAACAAACTGCGCGCACTGGTATAGCCCGGATCTTCCATCCAGACCTCATCGTCGGCTTCCAGCAATACCGCGCTGATCAAGGAAAGAGCCTGTTGAGTTCCGGCGGTTACGATGACCTGCTCTGGATCGCACCTTACGCCGCGCGCAGATCCAAGATGCGTCGCGATCGCTTCTCGAAGTAATCGATATCCGGTGAGATCACCGTCAAACATATCCCCCGGCGAAATATACCGGATGCATCGGGCCGCGATGCGTGCCCACACGTCGAACGGAAACGAATCGAGCGCGGTCAATCCATTTTGAAACGGGATAAACTTATTGGCGGATTGCTCACTAACGATCCGCGCGGAATCCCGAGCGGCTTGAGTTCCCTTCGCGGAAAGACTCAGCGGACGCGAAACTCTTGGCTTCTTCAAATTCCGCAGCGACGCGGTGTGAAGCAGTTCCTCGGGCAATTCGCCCGCGACAAAAGTTCCGGAACCGACCCTCGCTTCTAAATAACCCTCAGCAAAAAGCTGGTCATAGGCGTTCACGACGGTAATGCGGGAAACGCCAAGCTGGTCGGCCAGCGCCCGAGACGAGGGAATTCGCGAGCGGGGTGAAATCTTGCCGCTAAGTATCCCGCGACGGAACTCGTCGTAGATCTGCCGGTACATCGGAACGTCCGTCTGGGCCCGCCCGGCGAGCGAGACGAACGGAACTAAGGTGCGTTGTTTCTCCATGGTCTTCGAAATTCAGATTCGGCGCCGCTCCCGATTGGACTTCTCGAAACACGCCGAACTGGCACTTGTAAAGGCACCAATTTTCATTAGGATAAATTCTACAGTTTCGCGAAGAGATCACTATGACCAGAAACGAGCTTTCAGTGTTTGTCATTTCCGAGTCGACCAGTTCGAATAAGACTATGTTGAGTGGGTTGCCGAAGATCTTCGTGGCGGTCGTTGGGACTTTGCTGATAGGCTCTACGGCCTGGACGCAGCAAGTCGCCGACAAGACGTCGCCCCTGATCATCGGCGAAACGTTCACGATCAATTCCAAAATCCTGAAAGAAACACGTCGCATCAACGTGTATTCGCCTCCGGGTTACAAACCCACTTCAGGCGCCCCGATCGGGGTGATTTATATGCCGGACGGAGGTATAGCGGAAGACTTCCTCCATATAGCGGGTTTGATTCAGGTGTCGGTGGGCAATGAAACCATGCGCCCTTTTCTGCTTGTCGGTATTGAGAATACCGAGCGGCGCCGCGACATGACGGGGCCGACCGATAACGCCAAGGACAAAACGATCGCTGCGCGTGTCGGAGGATCAGCCGCATTCAGAAAATTCATTCGCGACGAATTGATGCCGCAGATAAAAAGCAGATACCCGACAACCGACGAGACCGCGATAATAGGCGAGTCGCTGGCGGGGTTATTCGTCGTTGAAACTTTTCTCCTCGAGCCCGATATGTTCGACACTTATATAGCCATCGACCCGAGCCTTTGGTGGAACGATCACAAACTGGTGGATGAGGCTGTCGCGCGTCCACGGACGCGATCGAAGGCAGGAAAGAGTTTTTATGTAGTAAGCAGCGGGGACGATACTGGAGAGTTCACGAACCGTTTCACCGACAGCCTTGCAAAGAGTTCAGGTGTTCGCTGGCACTACGAGAAAATGCCGGAAGAAAAGCACTCGACCATTTACCACCCAGCCGCGTTGAAAGCTTTTCGGTGGCTGTTCGAGCCTGCGCGAGCGAAGTAAAAGGCGCGGTAATCGATTCCGCAACTTGGCCCTCGCCCACGCCGCTTACTGTCGTTTTAATCCCGTTACTAGTTTATGTCCTGCCCCGCATCGAGACGCTTGAGCAATTCGTTTAGATCTTTCTGCTGATCGGCCGGCGCGTTTTTGAGTGCGGCTCGGATCTCGTTTTTCGCTTCGACGATTTTTCCCTGCGCGCTGTACATCCGTGCGAGTCCATCGTGAACTAGCCACACGTCCGGATGTTTCTGCGCGTTCTCCCGAAATATCTTAAAGGCGTCATCTCTCCGGCTGGCCTTCATCAAATCACGTGCAAATTGATGCACCTGAAATGGAGTTCCAAGATCCAGCGCCTTTCTCTCAGCCGACGCCGCTTCGCCTTGACGGTTGAGCGCCGTGAGCACGTTCGACTTCGTAATCTCATTATCAAAACGGTCCTCATTCTCGATCGACTTGTTGGCATATGCCAACGCGACATCGAGATCGATCTTCTCCGCAAGGAGATAATTGGCCGCGTCGTCCCAGCTTATCCACGTGTAACGCGCTAACGTTCGAAGCTGTTTCGCAAGGCTAGCCCGGACCATCGCGTGCACGTCGACCGTGACCTTGATGGGAATCCTGATCTTTTCCCACTTGAGATCGACGACGGCGGACTGTGGTTGCAGCTCGTCGAATTCGAAGGTAAGTGCGTTGTGCATTTCCTCAGCCTCGGGCCTCACCGATATGCGGAGAGCATCCTCCTCTTTGTTGTATGTGAACGAGCCCCAGGAGGTGGAGTTTTTGGAGAAAATTATAGTCCACTGATCCGCATTCGGTATCGCGTGCAACCCGTAGGTCCCCCTATCAAGCGGCTTGCCTTCGATCGTTACCGGATCGGTAAATGTGATCGTTGTATTGGTGTTCGCACCCACGCGCCAGACCTGTCCGTAGGGGACCAGACCGTCCCAGATCTTTCGCCCGTTTACGAGCGGCCGGGAATATTTTACCGTGATGTTCGTAACCCCGATTCTCTGCGTGACCTCCGCGTATTGGCTGCGGAGCGGGAGATCGAGCACCTGCGATTGCGCCGCGGTCACGGCATAGCCGGCGATAAGAAAAAGGCAGAGCCAAAATACTTTCACAATTTGTTTGCGCACAAAAATCGTCACCTCGTTTCTATTTCTATTAATCTTTTATTGCCACCGGAACGGAGGCGTTCGACTTCGGGATCGTTCTTAGTGACCCTTGATACGGGTGTCGTCCGCGATCCAGTTGACTTCCCATGTCTTGCCGCCGTCGTCGGAGAAGGATTGTTCGAAGTGACACGAATCCGGAGTGATGTCCGAGATCACAAATCGAACAAGAACGAACCGGCCGTTGAATGTTTCCTGATCGTAAAATTCTCCACGCCCGTTCTTGAATTCGCCGACCGTCGGCACACTCATCGTGCCTCCGGCGCTGTTTGAAAAGTTGAGGCTCCACTGGCGGGACTCGGGATTATACAAACGTAAACTTAAAGCCTCGATTCGCCCTGAAGCACCAGAGACATCTAGCTCGACCAAATTCGCTTTCCCATCCCAAACCTTTCTGACCGTCGTCGTCCCTTCGTATTCGATCCAGGTCGTGGACCCGGTCAATGGTTTGGAAAGTCTCTTAAGTTTCGTTTTCCAGGTGCCGATCTCGAAATCGAAATCATGGACTCCATCCCTCGGCGAGGATGTGCTTTCGGAAGCTGCTGTTTTCGGTTTTTGCTGTGCGGTTGCCTGCATCGACGCGCTCGAAATCGCAAGCAAGCAGCAAAGCAGCAACGGAGTCACCCTTCTTAATACCTTTGCGTAGATCATATCGATAATCGGTTTCTAATTCGGCATGGAGAATGATTTCTCCGTAGGATAAATAATAAGCGTGTTCTTGATCGTCACCAGATCGGCCATCTCGGCCCTGAGTGCTTCGTCCATTTTGGAATCTATACCTTTCATCTTTTCCTGGTACTCGAGCTCGCTTTTGTAAAATGTTATTCGCACCAAGAGGTTTCTATCCTGGAAAACCGGCAGGGCCGTGAAGTCGTTCGGGGTAGGTTCACTTATCCATAAAGATGTGTTCTCCGAAAATTCCTTGTCCAACATCGGGCTGTACTTCGTTTTCATGAATTCGATCAGCTTCTCCAATTTGGTATTCGAAGTGTATTGATCGACGACCGCGATGCCTTTGGTGCGGCCAAACCAATTAGTGCTAAAACCGGAATTACTCGCCCCTTCGTTTAACGGCTTCAACAGATGAACATTGTCGTTGTTGAGCAGCATCGAGTTCGCTACGCTCTTGTTGCGTTTCCAGTCCGGCGAGTTGTAGTAGAAATCGTTCAGGAACTTGATCCGCGTAGACATGTCCTTGAACCCGCGAATCCAGAAGAAATTATCGTCCGCGCCTTTGACGCGGTACTGACCTAACGTATATCCGCCGAGTATGTTTTGCGAGCGAGTAAAGTTTTCTTCAAAGAGATTGATGAATTCGTCCCGCCGCCCGGGCTTGATCAGATAGTTACGCAGCTCGAGCACTCTTATCTCGTGGCCTGCGTTCAAATTGCTGATCTGACCATTTCCGCTGCGCGAAAAATACATATACCAGTTCCATTCCCACGTTTTGCCGTTGTCGGCGGAGAATGCCTGGCTCCAAACGGGTTTGTCGGGATCGGTCGCGTCCCACTTGAACTGGACAATGACCTCTTTGTCTTTGAATTTTTCTTTGCCGAAAAATGTACCGACACGATTGTCGAACGAACCGATCACAGGATCTCCCATCGAGCCCGAAGCATTGTCGGCCCAATATATCCTCCACAGCCGTGTGGCCGGATCGAATAGGCGTACGGCCATTCCTTCGAATGGACGATCCTCCACGGTCGCGGAAATGCTCTCCACATTCCCGGTGCCAGCTAAAACCTTGTGCATCTCATGCGAGGCGTCGAACTCCACCCATTCGCTCGAGCCGGTGAGCCGCGATCTGAGTTTCCTGTTATGGATTGTCCAATTCCCGACTAAGAAATCGAAATCATTTTTTGACGA
>DATLCA010000119.1:0-12547 GCA_035526605.1 Pyrinomonadaceae bacterium
AGCCGCGGCCTTCGGGTCGAAGATCGATCGGCTCCGCCTTCTCTATCAACAGGGCATGGCGGAAATGAAGGGCGTAATTCCCTACCCGGACGCAAACCTGACGCTCCGGTTCGGCTACGGAAACGTGAAAGGCTACAGCCCGCGCGAGGCCGAGTATCGTACGCCGTTCACGACGATCAAAGGCATGCTCGAGAAGGATACCGGTATCAATCCCTTCGACGTCCCGCAGAAGATAAAGGACCTGAACGCGGCGAAGGATTTCGGCCGGTACGGAAGCGGTGACACCGTCGTGGTGAACTTCCTTTCCACGCTGGATATCATCGGCGGCAACTCGGGTTCACCGATCCTGAACGCCAACGGCGAGCAGGTCGGCATCTGCTTCGACGGGAACTTCGAAGGAGTCGGCAACGACTTCTATTACAACCCGAACTCCGACCGAACGATCTCGGTCGACATCCGTTACGTCCTATGGGTCACCGAAAAATTCGCCGGTGCGAAATGGATCGTAGATGAGATGAAGTTCGCGGGCGGTAAGGCGAGAGCCGCGTCGAATTAGGAAAGTGAGACGGTGAGAAAATGACAAGGGGCTGTCCGAAAGGACAGCCTCTTTTTTGTTGTATGTGGTTAGAGTTTGCGCCGAACGAGAAAGCCGGTTCCGGAATGAGCACCAAAGGTGCGGCCGTAATGTAGCCAGGGCCAGCGGCCCTGGAAAGTAAAAAAGTCCCGGCCGGGTGAGCCGCAACGCGGCGGGAGTACGACGGGCGAGCGATGGGGATCGAGTGGAGCAGATCACGGTGCCGCAATAAATTCACCTTAGTACTTTAGTTGCATGCTGTTCATGTATTTCAAAAGAACTCTTTGACGCCGCTTGACCCTTTTCGGGTTCTTTGAAGGATTGAAGACATTCAAAGGGCTGGGAATCATCGCCGCAAGGAACGCCGCTTCCTCGCGCGTGAGGTTCGACGCGGACTTATTGAAGTACGTTCGGGATGCCGCTTCGGCGCCGTACACACCGTCGCCCCATTCGATGACGTTCAGGTAGAGCTCGAGGATGCGACGCTTAGGCAGGTTGCGTTCGAGAAAATATGTGTAGACCGCTTCGCGGCCTTTGCGGAGAAAGTTTCGGTCTTCGGACAGGAACAGATTTTTCGAGAGCTGCTGCGTAACGGTTGAAGCGCCGCGTTTGAAGCTCGGCATCGGCGGGATCCAATCGTCCTCGCTCGGAGCGCAGTCCTTTTTCTCTTGCTTCGTGTTCGCGTTGCCCTCGCACTCTTCTCGTGCTTCCTTCTCGCCTTCCTTCCTCGCCTCGTCCCACGCTTTCTGGATCGCTTCCCAATCGAATCCGTTGTGCTCGAAGAATCGCGAATCTTCTCCGGCCAGGACCGCACGCTGGAGATGAGGTGAGATCTGTTCGATCGGCGTCCAGATCATATACTTCCGCGGCTCACGGCCTTCGGCCCGGGCTTCGGACAAACGATATTCGATCATCGACGTCGTCGTCGGATTCTGGGTCCGCAGATCCCCGATCGCCGGGAAAGTCACCAGCTCGTAGATCAGCCAAACACCGATCGCGCCGATGAGCGTTAGAAAGAGAATCTTGGTCCAGTACCACATCAGATTTTAGTTGTCGGTTGTCGGCGGCCGGTTGTCAGCGGGTATCGGGTAGAACATTAGGAATCTAACACATGTATACGCGCGTTGGCACCGTGAATGTTCCGACTGTCGCCCAAGTCGCCTCCAAGCTTTTCCGAATGATCCGGAAACGGTGCCGAGTGATTCAGGAGCCCTTCCGAATTGATTTGATTACCGCAGCTTTTACGCGTATTCAGTCAAGGGAGAGTTGACCAAATATGAAATCACTGCAAACCGTTCTATTCACCGCGTACTTTTGCCTGATGCTGATCGTGCTGGGCGGGACTATCTTCTGCGTGCTGGTCGAGTATCCGAACTGGTTCGCGAATGTGCCGTCGTCGCTCGAGGCGACGCGGAACTTCTATAAGGTTTACCATCCCGGATATTTTTTCCAGACGGTCGCCCCGCTTAGCCTTTTTGCAGGTATTGGGTTCTTGATAACCGGTTGGCGAATCGCCGGCGCGCGAAACTATGTCTTGATGAGCCTAGCGGTTTTGATCGCGGCGGAGCTGCTGACATTCATCTACATCTATCCGCGGCTCAACGTTATGTTTTACGCCCCGGACGTTGCGTCGCATTCGGTCGAAACCCTGCGTCAGGCCGCGAGTGAGTTCACGAACGCCGATCGAATCAGAACCGTTATGGCCTTTGCGGCCAACGCTCTCGCCGTCGGTGCGCACTTCCGATTTTTCAAACACAAATACGCGATGGATTAAAGCGTCGTCTCGGCGAGATTCGATTTGTACTTCGCTCCGGTCTGCCGATCGTTTATCTCGATGTAGATCCAGCTCGGCGGCACTTCGCTCTGCGGCATGGCGAACCATATGCCGTTCAGACCCGAGCTTTTCCCAAGGGCGCAGAATCCGAACAGACGCTTTCCGCGCACGTCGTACAAATCGACCCATGACCGCGATGCGCTGTTGTTCGCACCGCACGGCGGCAATGCCGGAGCGGCGGCGAAAAGCGTGTCCGGGAACGACGACGAATTGAAAACGTCATACCGGTACCGGACGAAGCTCGCACCGTTCGCCGAAAAGGCTTCCTGGCCGACGAAATACAAAACCGGGTTTGGAAGCGGCGGGCTCGTCTGCGCCCTCGCCGCCGTTGGAAGAAAAACAAAGATCAGGATTGCGATCGAGATCGTCGCGAGTATAGGTTTCATGTGGGCCTCCTGGGATGATGCTGGGAAACTTCGCGGCTAATGATACATCGAATCGAAAATTCTGTGCACTCTTATACATACGCATCGCAGTCGTTTTCTTAACCTTGAGAAAAGGATTGGTTTGCGGCTATGCTGTTCAGCGTAAACTCCGGATCGAGATTCTTCCCTATGCCTCAGTACGACAATGTAGTAGCGGTGATCTTAGGGGGCGGCGCCGGCTCTCGGCTCTTTCCGCTGACCCGCGAGCGATCCAAACCCGCCGTGCCGCTCGGAGGCAAGTACCGCCTCATCGACGTCCCGGTGTCGAACTGCATCAACTCGAACGTCTCGCAGATATTCGTGCTCACGCAGTACAACTCGGCCTCGCTCAATCGCCACATCTCGCAGACGTATCGCTTCTCGAATTTCTCGTCGGGCTTTGTGGAGATACTCGCGGCCGAACAGCGACGCGACAGCCCGAACTGGTTCCAGGGCACGGCCGACGCCGTCCGCCAGATATTACCGCATCTCCGCTTTTGGCGCGTGAAGACGCTGCTTATCCTGTCCGGCGACCATCTCTACCGGATGGATTATCGCAAGTTCCTCGATCGCCATTACGCGACGAATGCCGATGTGACGATCTCCGTGATCCCGTCGACTCCGTCCGATGCTGAAGGATTCGGCCTGCTCAAAACGGATGACGTTGGAAAGATCATCCAGTTTCGAGAAAAGCCGAAAGGTGAAGCCCTCGAGGAAATGCGTGTCGATACGAGGAGTTTCGGACTGACCGAAGAAGAGTCGGCCCATCGACCGTACCTTGCCTCGATGGGGATCTATGTTTTCGATTACGCAAAGTTGATCGAGCTCCTGCGGGCGGACGAGGCAGCGGTAGATTTCGGGGGTCAACTGATCCCGTCCGCGATCGACAAATACAACGTCCAGGCACACCTGTTTGACGGATACTGGGAAGACATCGGGACGATCCGCGCGTTCTACGAAGCGAACCTGGATCTCGCTTCCCCGCTTCCTAAATTTAATTTCTTCGACACCGAATCACCCATCTACACGCGCAGCCGTTATCTTCCGCCGTCGAAGATACACGACTGCGACATCGACAACTCGATGGTCAGCGAAGGCTGCATCCTGAACGGCGTGCATGCTCAGAATTCGATACTTGGTCTAAGAAGTCGGATCGATGGCGGAGTAAGACTCGAAGGCTCGATCGTGATGGGTTCCGATTTTTACGAATCGATCGACGAGATAAAAGCCAACGTCGAACGCGGCATACCGCACATTGGTATAGGTTCCAACACCGTGATCCGCCGGGCGATCATCGACAAGAATGTCCGGATCGGGAAGAACGTGAAGCTTCTCAACACGGGCGGCGTCGACAACTTCGATCACCCGAAAGGCAGCTTCTACATTCGCGAGGGGATCATCATCGTCCCGAAAGGAGCGGTTGTCGAAGACGGGACGGAGATATGAGGTCGGGGATTGCGGAATTGCGGACGGGTCTTTTAGTTTGCGTCTTAAATTTCAAATTTGAAATTTGAAATTTGAGAGTTGAGATTTGAGATTTAAGAACGGGATCGATATTTGACGGAAGCTCCGAGGTCTTGGGATTAAGATTTCAAATCTGAAATTTGAAATTTGAAATTTGAAATTTGAAATTTAATAACGGGATCAAGGTGGGCTAGGGTCCGAGGTGCAAAGTTTCAAATTTCAAATTTGAAATTTAAGAAGGAGCTGAAAGTTGACCACGGCTTCGAGGTTCAAGTCTCAAATCTAAATTCGAAATTAAGAAGTTCGAAGCTTCTTCTTTTTCGGTACGACATAGCTGTCCCTCGCCCGAACCGCCACATTTGGCTGGCTCACCTTTACCTTGATGCGATACATCTTTCCCGGCGTTCCTTCCTTGGCGGGGTAATATCCGATCCGGTAAAACTCTCGTAGCTCACTCGCGATCTTCGAAAAAGCGGCATTCAAATTCCCTAACGTGCTTGCCAGATATATCGTCCCGCTCGTCCGCTCAGCAAGCTGATTTAGATATTCCTCCGCCGCTCTGTACTCCTCGGCCGTCGTGCCTTTGTCGTTTGCCGTCCTCGCCGTCGGGACGCCAGGGATCGATGTAGGAAACGGAGAGCCGCCGCCGGTCGGAGGTTTCGGTCTGGACGTCGGCATGTCGATGATCGTTTTGTTCTTCATCGACTGAACATCAGCAAAGGTGTCATAGCGGATCGGGTAGATGAGGGCGTCGAGCTCCAGAGCATCCCGCAGGTTCTCGTAATCGTTCGATCGCCGGCTCGTCGTGTCGACCCCGTCCGTAAACAACACGATCGCCTTTCTACCTTTTATCGTCCGCATCCGATCGTTGATGGTCATCCCGACGGCGTCATACAGGCTCGTTCCGGTCGCGATGCTTGTGCTGCGGATCGCTCGATAGATTGTTCCGCGTTCACTCGTCGGTTCGCACAGCATGTGCACGTCCTCGTCGAACGAAATAACCAGCACCTTATCCTCGGGACGCAGCTGGTCGATGAAAGATATCGCCGCGCTCTGGATCTCGCCGATCTTGAACGTCGTCGAATAACTCATGTCGAGCACCAGCGCTACCGTGAACGGCTGAGCCTCGTTCGTGAAGTATGCGATCTCCTGTTCGACATTGTCTTCAAACACCTTGAAGCTCTCCTTCTGGAGGCCGCCGATGAAGCGATTTTTGCGATCTATGACCCTGACCGGAATGGTGACAAGCCTGGTCTCAACGGCCTCGACGTCCCCGCTCTCGACAGCTCCCGTATCATCCGGCGCGCTCGAAACAAGTATCGGTGTCGGCGTGGCCTCAGGGGCGGTCGCCGCCGGGCGTGCATTCGGCTTATCGGTCCCCTTTCCGGGCGGTACACGCCGCGACTGTGCCTGCGCGGCAAGGGCCGACAGGGCACACACGATCAGGATGAAGTAAGCGAATCGTTTCATTATTTGCAGCCGCGGTCCGAATTGACGATGCCGTCCGAAAATCGATTGTACGATGCCGCGTCCGGCCGGAAAAGATGTATTTCGGGAATCCCGCCAGGAAGACAAAAAGGCGGCACGGATGCCGCCTCTACCACCATACCACCAGCGTCGCGGATCCTTTTACTTGCCGGCGAACTTCCGATCATTCTGGCCGAAGATGTAGGTATTCTTCGCCTTCACAATCACATTCGGACGCATGACCCGTACTTTGATCTGCCGACGTTCGCCAATCTGGCCTGCCTTGTCCGGATAATACCCGAGCGAGTACTGCCGACGAAGTTCTTCCGCGATCCCGGCGAATGCCGCGTCAAGATTTGCCGTCGTGTCGGCCTCAAACTTCCGCCCGCCACTGTTCTGCGCCAGCGTCTCCAGGTATCTAAGTCCCGTCGCGTACTCTCCAGAGCTTTGACCGGACCCACCGCTGCCGCCTCCCATCTGTACTTTGCCACCGCCCAGAATTATGCCGATCCAGTCATCGACGTTGCCGGCACCGCCACCACCGCGTCGACGACCGCCGCCCCCACCGCCGCCCCAGGCGCCGTTGTTTCGCTGCGTGTTGTAGCGGATCGGATAAAAGAGCGCGTCGACTTCTTCGACGTCGGCGAGGGTACTCTGAAAGTTTGCCCGACGAGATGTCGTATCGACGCCGTCGGTGAACATCACTACCGCCTTGCGGCCCTGAATATTTGCGAGCTCGCGATTGATCGCGTAATCGACCGCGTCATAGATGCTGGTGCCTTCCCCGAATTGTGCCTGGTAGATTGCGTTGGTGAGCTGGCGTCGATCGCTGGTCGCACGTGAAAGAATGTGTACCGTTTCGTCGAACGACATGACCATCACCCGGTCAGACGGCCGGAGCTGGTTGATGAAACTGATCGCACCTTCCTGGATCTCATCGATCTGGAACGCGGTCGAAGGACTCACGTCGATCATGAGGATCACCGTGAACGGCTGCTCGACCGATTGAAAGTAACCTACCTTCTGTTCAATGCCATTTTCGAAAATCTGAAAATCCTTTTGCTGCAAACCCGAGATAAAGCGTCCATCCCGGTCGACAACCGAAACGGGCATCGTGACAAGGTTCGTTTCAACCTTGACGATCTCGTCCTCTTCGGAAACCGGCGGCGTGGCCGAGGGATTAGGATTCTGGCTTTGCGGGTTAGCCCTGGAGTCATTCACCAGAACGGGCGGACGACGGCTGGACGACGCGGGAACTTCGTTCTTCAGCGTCGGCGACTCGGCCGCCGTCGCCGGGGTGGGCGTAGCGGCGATGCGGGGCCGTGTATTTCGATTACCCTGACCGAACGCTCCAATCCCCATTAAACCTACGCAAATCAACGCGAATATCAACCTTTTCATAAGATAAACTCCGGGCGCGGATGGTTTTAGGGGAAAGCATTCCTTTGACGGAACGGAAGGCCGTTTAGTTGCTAAATTTTTGCGGGAAGCGGACACGTAGTAGCGGGGAAGGAATGTTTAACGATCATCTAGTAAATCGATCGCAAGATCATGAAACTCGCGGCGGACCGAGTTTATATTCACGAACGGCAGCGGACGGTTGTGTGTCCGATTGGTAAGCAGTACGAAAATCCGGTCCTTAGCCGGGTCGATCCATAGGCTCGTGCCGGTAAAACCATTATGCCCGAAGCTCTCCGGCGACATCCTCGCCCCGGCGGTCGAGCCCTCCGTGGACGCAAGCTGAAAAGCAAACGAGCGGTCTTCCTTCATGCCTTCAGTGAAGTTGGTTCGAAACAGCTCGCACGTTTCCGGCTGCAGAAGCTTTGTGCAGTTAGGCAGGAACTGCTGGCCGATTTTGAAAACTTCTTCGGCGGTCGAGAACAGTCCCGCATGCCCGGCCGCTCCGCCCATGAAATATGCATTCCCGTCATGGACGTCTCCCCAGATAACCTCGCTCCGAAAGAAGCCTTGAGTATCGTCTTCCTGCGGGCCCTCCAGAAACCCGAGTTCGATGCACGTCTGCTTCTCGTACCCGTTTCCCCTCTCACTCGCCGCGATCCTCTTTCGGTCTGTCGTTTCAAGCGGGCGGAAAGAAGTATCGTTCAATTTCAAAGGATCCACGATTTCGGCCTGCAGCGCTTGGTTCAGGTCTCCGAACCGCTCCTCAACGAGTAGGCCCAAAAGCTGGAAATTCAGATCGCTGTAGAGTACGTCGATGGCGCCGGACTTTGGCGGTATCCGCAGGATGTGGTCGAGAACCTGAGTTGGATCACCGACGGTGAGATACAGGGGCTCCCACGCGGGCAGTCCAGACGTGTGCAGCAGAAGATCGCCGATCTTGAGCGAGTCGGAATGCTGACCGCTGGTGGACGGAAAGAAACCGGAAACTGGGTCCGACGGCTTAACTTCTTTCGACTCGATCAATTTCGCGCAAAGCAGACCTGTCAGGAGAATTTTGGTCAGGCTCGCGACATCATAAATGGTATCCAGCCGCGCTTCGATCTTCTCGGGGTCGACCACCGCGTACCCGAGGGCATCCCGGAAAAGAATCTCACCCTTCTCAGCGACAAGATAAACCGCGGATGGAAAATCACCGGAATCGATGCGGGTCTGGAGAAATTCGGAGATCGAATTTGGCATTGGTGACGGGGCAAAAACGGAAAAACCTCAGACTTTTACCAATTCAAATTAACTTAATGTTCAACAAATTGACACCGGAAACGAGGGGCAATAGACTCACTCTACAAATCTTAATCCGGAGGCAATTCAATGAGCAAAGCTGCAAAATCTGCTGAACTGATAATGAAACTATACGACCTGCGCCGCGAAGAAACTATGCGCAAGGCACGGAACTGGATGTTTACTTTTAACCCGACGAGCGCCGAGGACATCGAGAACACGATGATGAATCCCGAAACCGGCGCCCTTTTAAGAATGGTCCTTTCGTACTGGGACATGGCCGGGGCCTTCGTTAATCACGGAGCGATCGACGCGGATATGTTCAATCAAACATCGGGGGAACACATCGGCGCATTTGCGAAGATCGAACCTTTCATTGAAGAACTAAGGGCGAAGTGGGGACAGCCGGACGCGTTCAAGAATCTCGAAAAGGTGATCTACGACAAACCCGGCGGAAAGGAACAACTCGTAAGGACCCGCGAGTGGATGAAGTCCATCCAGGAGAAAATGGCCGCAGCTCAGTCAAGCGAAGCGAGTGCATAAATCAAAAGGCCGTCGGAAACGACGGCCTTTCTTATTTTTGGCTTGCTCGCGAGCCATTAAATTTGAAATTTCAAATCTGAACGGGCGAACCATTTGCAGATCCCGCTCGCGAAGTCGGACATTCACGATCCGATCGCTTTTCTGACGCCAACCAGATGCGCTTCGATCTTCTCGGTTACGCCGATCGCGAGCGCCAATGCACGCCGTCCGTCCTCACCTGTCACCGGAGGCGCGACTTCACGTTCGATCGAATCCAGAAACGCGCTTATTTCTGCTCGCAACGGCTCCACATCGTTGACCTCCAACCGATCGATCGAAATTCCGAGGAGCGGGTGGGCGGCGTCCGGATTGAGAGACGTCAGTGACGCGAACTTCGTCGCGTAATCCAAAACCACATAAGCATTCGTTTGATAGAACCGCGTCTTCCGAATCTTCTCAGTTCCTATTCGCGAAGCGGTGATGTTTGCAACCGCTCCGTTCTCGAACTCGACCCGAGCATTCGCGGCATCGACTTTGTCCGATATAACCGGTATCCCGACGGCGTGAATGGCGGCGACCTTGACGTCCTCCCCGACCAGCCACTGAACCGCGTCCAGATCATGGATCATAACGTCGAGCACGACGTCGACGTCCAGCGATCGATTCGGAAAGGGTGAGACACGATGTATCTCAAAATACAGGGGCCGAGTCACGTGCGGGCGGAGCGCGATCATCGCCGGGTTGAACCGCTCGAGTTGCCCGACCATGAGCTTCGCGCCCGAGCCGGCCGCCGCGGCGATCATGCGGTCCGCTTCGTCGAGTGTTAGGGCGATCGGCTTTTCGACCAGAACGTGAACGCCTTTCTCGAGGAAGGCGCAGGCAATCTCGCAATGCGTCTCGGTCGGCGTCGCGATCGAGACCACATCGGTCTTACCCAAGAGCTCGTTCCATCTCGAGTAAGAATCGCAGCCGTTGTCGGCCGCAATATTCTCCCGTGCTTCGGCGTTGACGTCGCAGACACCAACGAGTTCCGTGCGGCCCTCACGGGCAAGCTCGGCATAATTGCGGGCATGATGGCGGCCGAGGCTTCCGACGCCGATGACTGCCGTGCGAATTTTGCGGATTTCGGATTTCGGATTGCGGATTTCACTCATTTGAATAGACGAATCTTTTCCGTGATACTTTACATTCTCGGGCACGACTGCCTCAATGACAAAAGGCGAATCCGCAATCCGAAATCCCAAATCCGCGATCATCTGGCTGCTCTTCGCAGTCGTGGTCGTCGCCGTGTATTTCGCCGGCCTCACGATCCCGCTGGTCGGGCCGGATGAGCCGCGGTACGCTCAGGTCGCCCGCGAAATGTTCGAGCGGGGGGATTGGATCACACCGACACTTGGCGGTTTCCATTGGTTTGAGAAACCGGCGCTTCTCTATTGGCTGCAGATCGCCTCCTACAGCTTGTTCGGAGTGTCGGAGTTTTCCGCTCGATTTGGATCAGCCCTTTTTGGTTTAGGAACCGTCGCAAGCCTATGGGTGTTGGGCCGCAAGGCGGAAGGCTCGGATGAGAATCCGGAACGACGGTCGACCATCGACTTCGCGAACTGGCTTGCTTTGATCGCCGCATCGACGGCCGGCATCGTCGCCTTCGCGCATGGCGCGAGCTTCGACATCATACTCACTTTCCCGATCACCGCCGCACTAGTCAGCTTTTTCATTTACGATTCCGGAAGAGGAAAGGGGTGGCTGGTTTCCTTTTATTTTTTTGTCGGTCTCGCGGTTCTCGCGAAGGGCCTGGTCGGGATCCTCTTCCCTTTCGCCATCGTCGGGTTTTATCATTTGCTCGCGTGGAAGCTTCCACACCGCGCACTCGTTTTCAGTTTGTTCTGGGGCATGTTGTTCGCGGCGGCCGTCGCCTCCACCTGGTATCTGCCGATGTACCGTCGGCACGGGTGGGAATTCGTCGATCAGTTTTTTATCCAGCACCACTTCCAGCGATATACGTCGAACAAGTATCTACACCCTCAGCCGTTTTATTTTTTCTTTTGGGTGTTACCGCTGATGACGATCCCGTGGCTGCCGTTTTTCGTCGCATCGCTATGGGAACTCGTTGGTCGAGTCCGTACGGGCTCTGAAGAAATTGCGGAGGCCGGGGCTCCCGGCCAAATCCACCGGACGTCCAGGCCGCTCCAGTTATTTGCCATTGCGTGGCTGACGGTCCCGCTGCTCTTCTTCTCATTCTCCGGCTCGAAGCTCCCGGGCTACATCTTACCGGCGGTACCGGCGGCAGTAATTCTCACCGCGGGGTTCGTCTATAGATTTGTTCAAAGGAATCCATTTCGTAGACGCCTGGTCGAGGCGATCGCGGCAAGTACGTTCGCTGTTATTTTGATCGCGATCGTCGCCTTCGTCCCAGGATTCGCGGAAACAGATTCGCTGAAAAGCTTGTTTGCGGTCGCGCACTCCCGAGGCCTCGACGGACTGCCCGGGATGACCATGCACCGAGTCAATCACAACGCGGAGTTCTATGCCACTGGTCCATTAGTTCGCGATGGTGAGGGAAAACAAAACCGGTTGACCGGGCCCAAAGAAGTGCGCGAGGAGATGACAGCTCTCGGCAGCAGCCGGGCACTGGTCCTAATCCCGCCCGAATACATTTTCCATCTTACGCAAAGCGATCTGATCCGCGCCGAAGTTTTGCAAAGCAATGAAGACTGGGCACTGACGTTGGTGAGTGAAAGGTGATCTAGCCCTGGGACGCCCGTCGAATTCTATCCATCAGCGCCGCGCCGATCCCATTTTCCTCAACAGCCTGGCAAAAGATCGTACGGATGCCTGCTCGGTCACATTCCCGAAAGAACTCGAACAGCTCCGCGGCATACTCCTCGATCGAATTGCAGATTCGCGACATACGAATGGTTGAGGCGATCGGCCGTAGGCCGATGAACGCATCGGCGTCCGTGGGGGAGAATTCCATTTCTTCAGAAACGACAACCACGTCCGCCCGCGGTGAGTAATGCTTGTGCTTCAACCCGGGACTTCGCGGATTGTCCGCATCGGCAAGATCAACGGACCGCATCTCCGGGACGATGGCCCGGAGGCTCTCAAGTGAGACGGCGCCTTTCCGCAGCATAGTTGGCGGTGCCGATGAGCAGTCGACAACCGTAGATTCGAGGCCGATCTCCGAGGCTTCGGCTTGAAGAATGCAGTCCACGCGTCCGTCCAAATCTTCCAAAACGGCCTGCCATGTCGTAGGGCTCGGACGGCCCGAAAGATTCGCCGACGGCGCAACAACCGGGACGTCACACGCGGCGAGAAAATCTTTGGCGAGTCCGTGACGCGGCATCCTTACGCCGATCGTTTCGAGGCCCGCGGTCGCAAGCAGCGGAACTCTTTCGGACTTCCGCAAAACTACCGTGAGCGGCCCGGGGAAAAATGAGTCGATCAGTTTTTGAGCGTGCGGGGGAATTCCAAGACTGAGCTGTGCGATCTGATCGATCGAACCGCCCTGCGCAATAAGAGGGTTGTCGCCGGGCCGATTCTTTGCCGCATAGATCTTCGCTATCGCTGCCGCGTCGAACGCATCCGCGCCGAGACCGTAGACCG
>DATLCA010000120.1:0-2842 GCA_035526605.1 Pyrinomonadaceae bacterium
GGCAATCTTTCGTTTGTTCGACTCGAGCAGCGGCTAGGTGATATACCCGTTTTCGGCGCAGAGGTGACGGCCGGGTTTACGAAACAAAATGAAATGTTCCGGATCGCGAATAGCATTGCCCCCGGAATCAACCCTGCAGCAGTCAGTACGGATTTCGGAGATGCCGGGACCGCAGTCGTGCGGGCCGCTGGCAACATCAACGTAAACATCCCGGCCAACGACCTGTCGTATCGAACCTCGTTCAAACCCGGACAGGCGGAGTTTCGCTCCTCACTTTTCTCCGAAGAAGTTACGGCTGAGAAGTTCTACTTCCCTGTCGGCCACGGAGTCGCGAGGCCCGCGTGGCGTGTTTTGTTACCGGCTCGGAGCGGTACCTATTACGTCGTCGTCGATGCCGCAGACGGCACGATGCTCTGGCGCAGAAATGTGATCGAAGAGCAGGCTCTTTCTGCGACGTACGGCGTCTACGGAAACGGTTCGAGTCCGATGAAGACCGCGGACAGCCCCGCGCCGCTGACACCGGGGTGCTATTCCCCCGCCTGCGGTCAGGCGTCGCTCATACCCCGCGTTAACTTCGGGCACATCGGAAACGAATCTCCGTACTCGTTCAACAACCTCGGCTGGATCCCGGACACGGGCCTGCCCGTTCGCACGCCTGCCAACAACAACATCACCGACGGAAATAACGTCGAGTCGGGAATAGATCGCGACGGCACGCAGGGCGTCGACGATAACGGCTGGGCTTTTGGAAGTCCGGCCAGAGTTTTCACCCACACCTACAATCCCGCGCCGGGAAATCCGCCGCCGGGTGAAGAACCGATCCCGGCCGGCCCGCAGACCTATCCGCCGTCCGCGTTCCAACAGGGCGCGGCGACGCAGGGCTTTTACATCATCAATCGTTGGCATGACGAGATGTATCGTCTGGGCTTCAACGAGCAGGCCAGAAACTTTCAGCACTTCAACTTCGGGCGTGGCGGTGCTGAAGGTGACCGCGTGTCACTGGAGATCCAGGACAGCTCATTGACTAACGGATCGACTTTCTCCATCTCCGCGGATGGAAACCGCCCTCGAATCCAGATAAGCACATGGACCGCTCCCACGCCGGATCGGGACGGCGCCCTTGACGCACAGATGGTCGTCCACGAGATGACCCACGGACTGACGACTCGCCTCCACGGGAACGCGACCGGTTTGAATCCGAATATGAGTCGGGGCATGGCGGAAGGGTGGTCGGATTTTTACGCCGCGGCGTTGCTGGCGGAGTACTCCGACGATCCTTTGGGCACCCACGCCATTGGCGGGTACACCGCTTACCAGGCACTCGCTGGCTATGAATCAAATTACTACTACGGGATTCGGAGATTTCCGATCGCGTTGCGAGCCTCGTCGGGCCCTAACGGACTTCCGCACAATCCACTAACCTTTGGTTATTTGAATAGCGACTGCAATGCGCTGATCGGGACGACCACGACCAACCCCAACAGTGCGTACCCCCGCGGCCCGATCGGCTCCGACATTTGCGATCAGATCCACAACGTCGGCGAGGTCTGGGCGGCCGTCCTCTGGGAGGTCCGGGCACAGCTAATCATCCGCCACGACCCGGTCGAGGGGAATCGGCGCGCGCTGCAGTACATCACTGACGGGATGAAATTGTCTCCTCTCAATCCGACGATGATCCAAGCTCGCGACTCGATCATCAGTGCCGCGTCTGCTTCGGACGCGGCCGATGTCGCAGCAGTCTGGCGCGGATTCGCTGTTCGAGGGATGGGCGCGTCGGCGGCCGTTATAAATCCGGGCACGGGAGCAAACAATACCGTCGTCGCCGAGTCTTTCGATATTCCCGCTCAATTTCGCCGGCCGGTGCGCGCGGATTTCGACGGCGATGGAAAATCGGATGTCTCGGTCTTCCGGCCCTCCGACCGGAATTGGTATCTAAACCGCTCCACCGCCGGTTTCGCCGCGGTCAACTGGGGACTCTCGACCGACAAACCTTTAGCAGACGATTTCGATGGCGACGGAAAAAGTGACATCACCGTCTTCCGCCCGACGGCCGACGGTTCCACGCCGGATTACTACACGCTGCTGAGCGGGACTTCGACCATCTCCTTCGTCTCATGGGGTTCGCCCGGTGATATTCCCTTTACCGAGGATTTCGACGGCGATAACAAATCCGACCACACAATCTTCCGCCCATCGAGCGGACAATTCTGGGTTCGCAGAAGCACCGACGGCTCCATTTTGATCTCGCGTCCGATACCGGGTGCGATCCATCTTGTCGGCGATTTCGACGCAGATGGAAAAGGGGACTTCGCATCATTCAATGACGGCACATGGCTGTTACTTCGATCGGAAAGCAATTACGCTACCGGCCTTCTGGTGAACTGGGGAACGTCCGGCGACAAGCCCGTGCCGGCCGATTATGACGGGGATGGGAAAGACGATATCGCCGTCTACCGGCCATCGAACGGCACCTGGTACATCGCGACCAGCTCGAATGGAAATCGATTTGTGAATTTCGGGATCTCGACCGACGTCCCGGCTCCGGCGGATTACGACGGCGACGCGCGGAGCGACATCGCAGTTTTCCGCAACGGCGCCTGGTACATAAACCGTTCGACCGGCGGCGTGACGATCACGAGCTTTGGGCTGGGGGGCGACGTTGCTTTGCCAGGGACGTTTGTACCGTAATTAGGCAGACCAGCTCGCTCAAGTATCGGGATCGCCAACTTTTTCTTTGAAGGGGGATCAGGCGTATCAGGAAGCCGATCTGATTTTTCTTGTTTCGTGCGTTTGGTGTGTTTCGTGGTTCGGCTTTGAGAAACTGAAACTACGAACTCACCTA
>DATLCA010000121.1:0-2536 GCA_035526605.1 Pyrinomonadaceae bacterium
CGGGACGCCGGCAGGTCCCGCCGGAAATACCGTAGCCGGAGGTTCATCCGCGGATCCTGAACCGCGACCGGTCGAGACCGCCGAAACTCGGGAGCCGCCCCCGCCCGCGAAGGCGGAGTCGAAACGGCCGACTATCAAATCCGAAGGCGTGATCAACGGTAAAGCCACCTATCTTCCGAATCCGGCATACCCGCCTCCTGCAAGAATGGTTGGTGCCTTTGGCGTAGTAAATGTGCAGGTCGTCATCGACGAGGAGGGAAAGGTAATTTCGTCCAAAGCGGTAAGCGGTCACCCGCTGCTAAGGCCGACGGCGGAGTCGGCTGCCTGGAAAGCAAAGTTCTCGACGACTTACCTTTCCAAAGTTCCCGTCAAAGTGACAGGCGTGATCGTCTTCAACTTCAAGAAAAGTTAAGGTCGCAGTTTCGGGGGGCCCTTAGCCGCATCGGAGCGAACCGTTGGTAACAAATCGAACCGACAAAAACATAAAGCTCCGGAGGGGCGACACTCGTGTCGCTCCTCCGGAGCTTCCAATTTTTCGGCCAGACGCGATCGACCGGAACCGAAGGGCGTGCTCTGGAGAACTACTGCCGAAGCGACTAGCGGATAATCACGAAACCAATGTGGATAAGAACGACATGAGCCCATCCGTATCCAAATCGTAAACCGGTACCCGAAACAGCGATTTCAGTTCTTCAAAACTCATTCCGTCTAAAAGAATAGGCTCGTCTGACTTGATCGTGTGCTTCGGTATGATAACGAAGTCACCGACGACTTGATCGACGACCGCGCGATAATCCTGTCCGGTCAAAAGGCCCGCGACCGAAACATCTCCGCCGAAATATGCATTCGGAACCGCGAGAACCTGAAGTCGCGCGGAAGACGCGCGGTTGAATTTGTCGATTTGAGCGCGAAGAATCGGGGCAAACATTTCGCCGGTCAGAATCGTTCCGAAGCCGGAATGCGGAATTCCGAATAACGCATGCGGGATCGCCGGTGTTATCGCTTCGGGCCGGGTACGGACGTCAATCGTCTTCCGCGGAGCCGGCCAAACGAATTCCGCATTCCGCGTTGTGCGTTCCTCGTTTCCTTTGAATTCCGCGTTTGGCATTCGGCGCTCGGCATTTCCCAGCAGCTTCTCAACCTCCGTCAAAAAGCTTCGCACCATCCCTACCCCGTCTTCGATCTGCGGATAATTTCCGTAGTGCCTTCGAGAAGGGATCTCGACACCGGCCTTGATGTAAATCTCGTCGCCGAGAAACGCGAACGTCGTCCCGAGGGTGCGGCGAAATTCCTTCTGCAGCTTCTCGACCTGTGCGATCGTCCGTCGGCAGAATTCCGGAGTGACGCGCGTCAAACGCTCGTCGGTGTTGTATCGCGTCAGCGCGACCGGCACAACGGCGGTGCTCACCACTTTTGGATAATGAGCAGCGAGATCGCGAAGTGTCTTTTCCAAAATCGCGCCGTCGTTGATCTCGGGACAAAGAACCACCTGCGCGTGGAGCTCGATGTCGTTGTCGAGAAGCCGATTTAACTTTCCGGAAATGTCGGCTCGTTTTTCGTCCACCCCCAGAAGATAGGCCCGCGTCTTTAGATCGGTCGCGTGAACAGATACGTACTGCGGCGAGAGGCGCTGCTCGACGATCCGATTCATCTCGTCTTCGGTGATAGAGGAAAGCGTCGTGTAGTTGCCGTAAAGAAATGACAGCCGAATGTCTTCGTCGCGAACGAAAAGCGACGGCCGCGCATCTTCGGGGTTCCCTTTGCAGAAGCAAAAGATGCACTCGTTCGCACACTGGCGGGGCACGATCTGCTCGAACATCAATCCGAAGTCTTCGCTTTCTTCGCGATCGAATTCGATCTCGATGGTTTCGCCGTTTGGCTTTTTGACTTGGAACGTCAGCTCCGTTTCACCTGCGGTCTGAAAACGAAAATCCAAATAATCGCGCACGCTCCGGCCATTCACGCGAACGATCCGATCGTTCGCCGAAAGCTCGAGCTCCTCCGCCAGACTTCCCGGTGTGACCTCGGTGATGATCACGCCCGGGCGCCGGAGCTGTGTGACTGCTGGTGTGACTGCAAATTCGTACATTGCGAAAGGTACTTAGTGTATGTTGCAGCCGGATCGGTTGGCAACAAACATTGGCGCCCGTCTAACCGCTTTTTGAACGCGGATTGGGCGGATCAGGCGGATTCGGGCGGATCTGAAGAAACCTTTCAAGGTCTTTCTTATCCGCGTAAATCCGCCTGATCCGCCCAATCCGCGTTCAAAAAAAAGGCGTCAGGCGTTAGGCCGCCGAAGCAGCCTTCAGATCGATCATGCTGTCCAGAGCCGTATAGTCCAGATTCTGCGAGGTCGCCACCGCTTCGTACGTGAGCTTGCCCGCGTACGTGTTCACACCTTCGCGTAAGCCGTCGTCTTCGCGGATAGCTCCTTCGAAACCTTTGTTCGCTAGATCGAGCGCGTACGGAAGCGTCGCGTTGGTCAGAGCAAACGTCGAAGTACGCGGCACCGCACCCGGCATGTTCGCGACGCAAT
>DATLCA010000122.1:0-2801 GCA_035526605.1 Pyrinomonadaceae bacterium
CGTGTCGTTGGGCAGACCGCCCGCCGTTTAGTAACGTTCGAACCTTTCTTCCCGCCGAAGGATAAAACTATCGACTGCCGGCCGTTTAGCAAGATTCTCCGGAAAGGCTATAAACGGGTGCCGCTTGTTTCGGCCCTCCGAATAGCGCAACTCGAGGGTATTTTGTTCGATGATGTACGTCCCCGAGCCGGGAACGCCATCGTCCTGGTAAAACGATCCGTTCGGGTGAACCAGCGTTCCGAAGTACCGAAACACGCCACCGTCACGGAACTGCCCGTTCGCCGTAAATGTCAGAGTGGGTTCGCTCGCGCTGCGACGATAGTTTCCTTCAAGCCTCAATCCATCTGCGTTCGGTACAGGTCGAAAAGTTCCTTTGCCGAGAGATGGAGGGTTGGTCAGCCGGTCACCGCTGCGCGTTATCACGTAGAGCTTTTTCGAAGGACCGCGTAGCACATGGATCTCGCCGTCCTGTAACGTGTACGTGCCCCACTCATTAGCAAACGACCGGGCCGTGAGTGCGGCGTCGAAGTTTAGAAGGCCCTCTGCCGGAAGCGACCAGAATGCGTTTCCATTCGGAAAAAAAGTGATGTACTCGATCCAAAAACCCGGTTCCGAATGCGGGTTGTTTATGTTGAGTGCCCGAGGGCGGACCATGCGGTAGACGCCGGTGAAACCGTCGCCGCCAACGCGCATTTTGTCTCTCGGCGGCTGCGTCGGTGCTGAGCCGGTCCGAGTCCCACTCTTCGCCCGAGATGCTTCGTATGCCGACATCAGGATCTGTGACATTTCGTCGTCAGGTTCGTTACGCAGATTTTCGAGTATCGCTGCCTGCAGCGGCCCTCGTCGCGCGACCCGTTCGTCCGCGGGCATCTGCATCAGCTTGTCGTGAATGTCGACTATATTGAGCGTGCTCTGCATCTCAGCCTTGTTTTTGGATTGCCAAGCCCGAGCGATCACCTTCTGAAGTTTTGCTTTGTGTTCTTCGGGTATGTCGATCTCGAGAGCCCATTTCAAAAGAGCGACCGTCTTATCGACCGTCGCCTGTGTAAGCGGCGGACTGCCCGGCTGAAGTATTACATCTGTTCCCTGCGCGAATGCTGTTCGGGGGAAGAGCCCGAGGCCGAACATCAGGAGCAGGAGGCTTGCGCCCGCCCGATTGACAAAATATTTCATGCGCCTATTCACCTTTTTTTAAGCTAGTCACATAAATCTATGCCCCGTGCACAAACTTAAAGGAATCCCGTCAGGGCATTCTCACGAACTGCATATCGCGCAGGCGCGACGTTCCGACGTGCATGGTCGCTATTTTTCCAGTCGAGTCCCGGACCAACCAAAGAACCGTGCCCGGCCGCTCGATGAAGTAGTTGTCCTTGAACTGCGGCCGTAGCGTAAGGCGGTCGCCGGTCGTCCGCTGCGTCAACACGGCCTGGCCGTTCTCGACCGCGATCGTGAATACGGCGTCAGCCTCTTCGCTGTACCAGCGGCCGGCTAGCGCATTGAGTTCTTCAGCCGTCGGGTTCCATTCTTTCTGAAATGTAAACGTCCGGATATCACCGTTGTTGTTTGCCTCAGCCGAAATCGGGTTCCCGTCGCTCCCCATTTTGAAGACGAACCGCTGCGGGCCAATAACGAATGATCCGTCGGACTGCGCGACCAAAGGCGTTCCGTTTATTTTGAGCACTCCGTTATCCACGGTCATGCGGTTCGCCATCCGGGTCCTTTCGCTTTTCCAGATGCCGACATATTTTTTGAGAGTTTCGGGATCAACCTTGAATGCCTCGGGCCGGGTGGTAGTTGGAAACGGACCCATGATCTCTGTAAAGATATCCGGCTCAAGCGGTCCGTTCCTCGAGCTCAAATTGCACATCACCGCGATCGAAAGTTTCAGATCAGGATAGCGAGTGAGAATCGTCTGATAGCCAGCGGTAGAGCCATTGTGCCAAACACGCCGGTAGCCGTTGGTCTTGTCGACGATAAGCCCGAGCGCATAATCGCTCTTCCGGCCGTCGTTTAGAACGCCGACCGTTTCCATCTCATCCACCAGCTTTGCCCCGAGCGAGCGCGACTCGAGCATCGCATTCCATTTCAGCCAGTCGCCCACTGTCGTCAACATCCCGCCGTTGCCGTACACATTCATAAACGGCATGCTCAAACGCCACGGTCCGGCGAGGGGGCCTTCGTAAGCCTGCGCGCGGCCGGGCACGATCCGCTGATAGTCGTCGCGCCATGAGGAATTCGTCATTGCAAGCGGCTTAAAGAACCGCTCCTGCATGAACGCGGGAAACTTTTGTTTCGAGACCCGTTCAACGATCTCGGCAAGCAAATTGTAGTTGCTGTTCGAATAGGAATATTCCGCACCCGGAATAAAGTCGAGACCTTTCTGTCGACGGATGACGTCGATCGCGAGAGATTGCGACACGACCCGATCGCCCCGGCCGACCCCGGTGAGCTGCATGACCGACCCCCAGTCGCGAAGCCCCGAGGTGTGATTCAGGAGATGGCGGATCGTAAGCGGCGAACCGTAATCCGGCATCTCGGGAACGTACTTGCGAACGGGATCGTCCAGACTCAACTTTCCGTCGAGCGACAACGCGACGATCGCGGCGGCCGTGAATTGTTTCGCGACCGAGCCCGACTCAAAGATCGTCTTCGGCGTGATAGGGATTTGATATTCCATCTCCGCCATCCCGAAGCCTTTCTCGAAAACCGATTTTCCATCGAGCGAAACTCCGACCGCGCATCCGGGACCGTTCGCCGGCGATTGCTTCGCGGCTTTATCAAAAGCGCGCTCCGCTGCCGCG
>DATLCA010000123.1:0-8785 GCA_035526605.1 Pyrinomonadaceae bacterium
GATTCCCCAGATCATAGTTTTGAACAAAACCGACCTTGTGCCGGCTCAGGAGATCGAAACTCTCTCGCGCCAGATCGGTCTTGACAAGAACGCGCCATGCGTGGCAATTTCAGCTAACGTACGAGAGACGCTCAAGCCACTGGTCGAACAAGTCGCAGCCCGAATCGGAACTTTCGATGTTAATGCGCTCGGCCAAGGAACTTGATGGCTTCGTCCGTGATATTCAGTGAATTTCCGTTTTGTCGGTGGTTCACCTCTTCCACATATGCGAAACATCGATGAGATTGGATCGGCCAACAGGCTTGTCTACGAAGACGACACTTATGCAATTATCGGGGCGGCAATGGATGTTTACTACCGCCTCGGGTGCGGTTTTCTTGAACCGGTTTACCAGGAGGCGCTTGAACTCGAATTGGGCCTTCGCAGTATTCCCTTTGCTTCTCAGACCCGGCTACCAATCAGGTACAAGGATTTCCAGCTCAAAAAAAGATATAGAGCGGACTTCGTGTGCTTCAATAAAATTATCGTTGAAATCAAGGCTCAAAGTGCGCTGGTTGCGGTCGATTGGGCTCAGCTCTTAAATTATCTCAAAGCGTCTGAGTTCCGGGTTGGTTTACTTTTCAATTTCGGGAGCTCCGTTACTTTGGAAAAGAAGAGGCTCATCATTTAACCACGGACTACGCGGAATGCACGGAACATCATGGAATTTTAAGTGAGCAAACGCATACAGGATCTGACACCTCCGCCAACACGTTGGCGCAAAGCCATCTGGGGTTTCGTGTCCCGGCCGTTCGAATCTCTTTCCGCAGGACAAAAATTCTGGCTCGGTTTTGCTTTCCTTTGCCTTCTGACAACTCTTCTGCTCGACAACCCGCTGTGGCGTTCGTCGGATGGCATCGAGTACAAGGTCGGCGAGATTGCCCGCGAACGGATCGTGGCTCCGTCCGATATTTATTTTGTCGACGAAGAAGAAACGAACCGCATTCGCGAGACGGTAATGGATGCCGTGCCCGCCACCTTCTCATCCGAATCCAAGCGTGCCGACCAGGCCGTGCAGTCCTTCCGCACCGCATGGGAGAGCGTCGAGCGGAAAACTTCGGCTCTCGCGTCGAATCGATCTAATTCCTCAAACCGGAACGACACGGCCGCAAATGCGAACCCGCCGTCCGACCTCGCGCGCGTGTTCTCTCTTCGCAAATTCAGTGCTAACGAGCTGGAGGCAGTTGTCAGGGTGCTTCGCGAAAGCGCGGGCGGTGATATCTACGCCGATCAGGACGAGCCTTTTTTGCAGGGTGAGATTGCCATCACGGACCGGCAGCGACCGACCGACACGAGGGCTTCACAAAATCCGCTGACCACCATGACAAAGCTTTCGGACGCGCGGGCACAATTGCGCGAAGGCCTCGGCCGCATCCAGAGTTTGTCGGCGAAAGAGGCTGACGCTTTTGCGACTGCACTTTCCCCAATGATCCAGCCGAGTGTTATTTATGACGGTGCGGCCACGGAGAACCAGAGAAAGAAGGCGGCGGACAGCGTCCAGCCGGTGGCGATCTCGCTGAAGCGTAGCGAGACGATCGTGGAGCAGGGAACAAGGATAACTCCGCAGGTCCTTTCGCAGATCGCGGCGATCAGAAACTATAGTTCCTCGAACCGCCAGATCAATCGTTTTGTAGGATTGTTGATTCTCATCTCGGCGCTGTTTTGGGGTGCGTGGAAATTCATCGAGCAACGCGGCCTTGTTCAGCGGCTGGCGTTGTCGGAGCGAAAGACGTTCGCTCTTTTTGGTTTCATCGTTGTCATCCAGACGGCACTCATGGCGATGTGCTTCCGACTCGCGGAGTTCACCGCCTCGCAGAATGTAAAAGCACCGATGAGCGATCCCAGCCTGTGGGCGTTCGCCGTGCCGTTTGCAATGGGCAGTCTTTTGATGACCCTGCTCGCGGATCGCCGAACCGCTCTTTTCACGGGAATTTTCACGGCAATACTCGCCGGCTTTCTTGCCCCTCGCGGGCTGGAGTTTGCGGTCTACGCGATCGTTTCGTCGTCGGTCGCGGTTTACGGGATCGGGCGTTACCGGAGCCGACAGACGGTGACGATCGCCGGAGCGTTCGTCGGGCTCGCCGGCGCGTTTCTCGCCATCGCGATCATCGCCTACTCGCAGCAGCCTTTCATACTCAACACGGTTCTTCTCGCGGTGGCGTGCGGGCTGGCTAGTGGGGTGATTACGGCGGCGTTGACCGCAATGTTCCTTCCGCTCTGCGAATCGCTGTTCGGGATCCTTACCGACGTAAAGCTGCTGGAGCTCTCGAACGCGGATCTTCCGGTGCTCGGACAACTCGCCCTCCGGGCTCCCGGCACGAACCAGCATTCGCACGCGGTCGGGCAACTCGCCGAGGAAGCGTGCCGCGTCGTCGGGGGCAACGCGCTGCTGACACGGATCGGGGCCCTCTATCACGACATTGGCAAGACCGCCGCGCCCGAGCATTTTGTCGAAAATCAGATGGGCAAGAACCCGCATGACCGTCTCAAGCCGGCGCAGAGCGCGAAGATCATAATCAGCCATGTCACGTACGGCACGAAGCTCGCGAAGGAGATGGGGCTTCCGCAGCGCATTGTCGATTTCATCCCGCAGCATCATGGCACCCGAACGCTTCATTATTTTCTGAAGAAGGCACAGGCGGAGGCGAGAAGTGGCGACGAGGTCTCCGAAAACGACTTTAGATATCCGGGGCCAAAACCTCAGTTTCGCGAGGCGGCGATCATGATGATCGCCGATTCGTGCGAGGCCGCGGCGCGGAGCTTGGCCGAACCGACGCCGGACAACATCCGATTCATCGTGACGAAGATCATCGACGCGATCGTCGCGGACGATCAACTGGACGAATGCGACCTGACGCTGCGGGAATTGACGCAGATCCGCGAAGCGATGATCCGTTCGCTCGTAGCGATCTATCATTCCCGCATCGATTACCCGGGGTACACGCCCCCACCCTCCCAGTCGCGGATCATTATCCCGGCGGATCTAGATAGCGAGGAGCGCGGAATGAAATACAAGAACCCGGCAGACATTCCGGTTTCGCCGGGCGGAGAGATCGAGGATGAAGCGCTGGATCGATCCCTTGAGCCAAACAAGGCGAAATTCGTCGGGTAACCAACGGCCGCGCGGATCGCTCTGGCGGCGAACCTCTAATTTTCACCCGGGGCTTCCTGTTCGAACTTGTTTCGACGGGCGACTCTCTCGACGATCATCATCAGGCTCCTTCACGAGCAATGCGTAAATTCCTCGAGTTCCTGAAAAGAAACTCCGAAAAGAAGTGGTTCGGATTCGCGGTCGCCGTTGCGATGGCCGTGGCTACGATCGTTTTGCCGATCTCGCTGGGCGGGATCAAGCAGACCGCCGACATGGAATCGCACATCCACTTTGCCCAAACCTTCCGGGACGGGATCTCGGTCGGTGATTTCTATCCGGGATGGGCAAACGACAACCTCGGTTTCGGGAGCGTCGGAATTAGGTTCTATCCGCCCGTCGCGGCGTTCACTTCGGCGGTTTTCGAACTGGGTACCGGCGACTGGCACGCCGCCTTCGTGTCGAGCATGTTCCTATGGATGATGATCGGATGCTTCGGCATGTATCTGTTCATTCGCGAATGGGGTTCTCCCTCTCTGGGTCTGTTTGGAGCAGTGCTTTACGCCATCGTCCCCTACCAGATCGCGCACATTTTCCGCTTCTTTCTTTACGCCGAGTTTGCCTCGATGGCGGCGGTGCCGTTCTTCCTTTTATATTTGACGCGGCTCCTGCGGTATGGCAACTGGCGCGACGTGGCGCCGCTTGCTTTGTCGTCCTCGGTTCTTATCCTGACGCACATTCCGGTAACGCTGATGCTTGGTTTCAGCCTGCTCATATATGTACCGGTCGCGGTCGATCTGCAAAGATGGAAAAAAATATTACTGCAGTTGTCGTGCGCGGGGGCGCTGGCCGCGGCAGCGACTGCCTTTTACTGGATCAAGATCGTGACCGAGCTTTTGTGGGTCGCCCACGCGGATCAGTCCTACACGGTCGCGGGTTACGAGCGCGGCCCGATGCTTTTCCCATACTTGCTCGTCGACTATGACATTTCGTACGAGATACCGTTTCTTCGTCACCTCGACATAATCTCCGTTTTGACAATTGCTTTGCTGTTTCCCGCCGGTGCGGTTTTTGTTTCTTGGTGGAAAAACGGAAAAGCGGTCGGGCCCGCTCGCGTCCTCGCCGCCGCGACCTGCACTGCGGCGTTCGGGATATTTATGTTCTCGAAGCCGAGCGGATTTCTGTGGGCTAGTGTGGAAGTGTTGAACCGCCTTCAATATCCCTGGCGATGGCTCGCGGTCGTTTCCGCTTTTGCCGTGGTGTCGCTCTCACTGTCTCTGAGATTTCTTGTAGAGGCTCATCTACTTTCCAAAGCGACTGCGGTTTTCGGATCTATTCTCCTGATCTTCTTCTTCGCGGCGACGGACATAAAACAGATCCGCGGCATGCCTTACCGACTGAGCCCGTCCGCGTTCAACGAGCTTGCGGCCGACGTGACATCGCAGAGCGTTGCGACCCACTGGTGGCCGGCCTGGGCGAAAGCCGACGCGTTCCAGATAACGGAGCGGGTAACGAGCGAGCATCCACGATCGCTCGAGGTGACGGAGTGGAAGAGTGAACAACGCAGCTTCTCGGTCGGCGAGGGCGAGGCGGAGGATCTTCGGGTGGCTACATTTTATTACCCGTACTGGCACGCTTCGGTGAACGGCAGGGAGGAGAGGGTGGGCCGGGACGAAAACGGGGCGATAACGATTCCGGTCGGCAGGGAAGCCTCACACGTCGTGCTCCGTTTTCAAAAACCGCTCACTAACACGATCGCGTCTAGCGTGTCCGCGATCGCGTGGATTTTCTTGCTCGGCTTGTTGGCTTCCCGGATCGCGTTAACGGGAGTACTTTCCCACGAAACAAACGATAAAGCGGCCGCCGAATAATTTTCGACGGCCGCTCGTTCTTTTGGTGGGGAAATTTCTAGGCTCCGTTTGTGTTGATGAGTTCTTTCAATTCTTTTCCCGGTTTGAAGTAGGCGACACGCTTGGCCGGAATATCTACCGCCGCTCCGGTCTTCGGGTTTCTACCTTTGCGGGAGTTTCGCTCGCGTACTCGAAAACTTCCAAAGCCCCTCAGCTCGATCTTTTCCCCGCTGTTTAATGTCTCGATGATACTGTCAAAAATTATTTCCACCAGCTGCTCGGCGTCTTTCTTGGTCATGTCGGCTTCCCGCGCGACCTTCTCTACCAAATCCGCTTTTGTCATTTCACATATCCTCGCACCGCAATTTTAATCCAATTTCAAAAATGAAGGCCGGCACATCCACCTGAGAAGGCGGACGCCCGGCGCAAAACTAAGCAGATTGCTGTTCCGATTCTTCCTTCTCGTCAGCGGGGGCATCCGCCGTCTCGGCAGCCGGGGTCGGATCTTCGGTTGCTGTGGGTGCTTCGGCCTCCCCCTGTACTTCAGTAACAGCTGGAGCCGAAGCAGCGTCCGTTTCATTTCCAGCGGCTTCGGATCCGGCCTCGTTCGTAGGTTCAGTTGAAGCGGACGCATCGGCAGTCTCGGTTGCCTCAGCAGTGGCCGCATCGGCGGCGGGACCGGCTTCAGCCGTTTCGCCGCCAGCGGTCGCATCTTCACCTGCAGGAGCGTCACCCTCCGGGGCAGCCGGTTCATTGGCAGCCGCTTCCGCAGCCGCCGCTTCCCGAGCTGACGCTTCTTCATATTCGCGACGAGCCCGTTCTTTTTTCTCGCGTTTCGCCGCTTCTTTCTCTTCCTTGGAGACTTCGGCTTTCGGCTCTTCTTCCGGACCGCCGCCCTTCATCAGGTTTGCAAGCTCGCCGAGGCTCGCCATTCCGCCCTTCGCCTCGGTGGAGAATTGTCTGGAATCCACAACCGGCTCATCGCTTTTGCCGACCGCTCGTGCCGACAAGCCGATCTTCTGATCGTCATTTTCGATTCGCAGGATTTTGAAATCCATTTCCTGTCCGAGTTGAACGATATCTTCGGGCCTTTCAACTCTTTCGTCGGCAAGCTCGGAGATGTGGCAAAGTCCTTCCAGCCCTTCGCCAAGCTCAACGAAAACACCAAAGCTCGTGAATCGCGTGACCTTGCCGCGAACCGTATCGCCCGGCCGGTGCGTCGCCACAAAACCTTCCCACGCGCTCGGGGTGAGGTCTTTCATCGACAGCGAAAGCCTCTGTCCGCGGGGATCGATATTCGTAACGATCGCGTCGACTTCCTGATCCTTCTTCAATAATTCTTTCGGATGCTTGAGCTTCTTCGCCCAAGTGATGTCCGATACGTGAACCAACCCATCGATGCCTTCTTCCAGCTCGACGAACGCGCCGAAATCGGTAAGATTACGGACCTTGCCGTGGATCTTGGTCCCGACCGGGTACCGGATCGCGACCGTGTCCCAGGGATTGTCCTGCAGCTGCTTCATTCCCAGGCTGATGCGCTTTTCTCCGGTGTCTACGCCGAGCACCTGGACCTCGACCTCGTCGCCTTTGTGGAACTGGCGTTTCGGATTCGCGCCGCGCTTCGACCACGAGATCTCGGAAACGTGGACCAGGCCTTCGACGCCGGGCTCGAGCTCGACGAAGATCCCGTATTCGGTCACGGACGAGACCCTTCCGGTAACCTTCGAATCCACGGGGTAAACCTCGACGACGGTGGACCAAGGATCAGGCTGGAGCTGCTTGAAGCCGAGGGAAACTTTTTCTTTCTCGCGATCGAGTTTGAGGACTTTGACCTGGAGATGTTCGCCGACCTTAAAATTGTCGGCCGGATTCTGCAGGCGTCCCCATGACATATCCGTCACGTGGAGCAATCCGTCGATACCGCCGATGTCCACGAACGCGCCGTACTCGGTAAGATTCTTGATCGTGCCTTCGACGACGTAGCCGATGTCGATCTGATTGAGCGTCGCGGATTTCTGCTCGTTCACCGCGACGTCGGTGATGACCTTGCGCGACAGGACGATGTTGTTGCGGCGGCGGCTGAACTTTATGATCTTCGCTTCGATGTCCTGGCCGATGTAGCTGTCGAGGCCGCGGATCGGACGCGAGTCGATCTGCGATCCCGGAAGGAACGCTTCGACGCCGTTGATGTCGACGGTCAGACCGCCTTTCGTCTTGTCGACGATCTTTCCGACGACGGGGACATCGTTCTTGTAAGCTTCTTCGATGTCGTTCCAGATCTTCCGCGATTTTGCGTCGGTGCGGGAAAGCTGGGGCGGGGAATCACCCGAGTGAATACTCTTGATGACGACCTCAACTGTGTCGCCAACCGACAGTCCGGTCTCGCCCTCGGCGTTCTCTTCGGCCGGGATGACGCCCTCGGATTTATATCCAAAGTCGACCAGAATCCCGCGCTCGGAAACACCGACGACTTTGCCTTCGACAAGATCACCGGCGTGATACACCGTCTGTTCTTGTTCGAACTGCTCGAGTATCGCGCCGAAATCGATCTCACCGCTCTTTTCTTCCGCGACCTCGTCGGCGGGCGGAGCGGGCGGTTTTGCCACGCGTCGGGGCTCGGTTCGCTGGGGCGCGGCCTGTTCGGCCGGCGGGGTCGGTGCAGTTTCTTGCGCCGCCGCTGCGCCCGTGTCATCTGTTGCTGCTACCGGAGCCTGCGCCGCCGCTGGCTGCTCTTGTTTGTTTGTATCCACAACTGGAGTTTCGCCGGTTGTCGAAGCTTCAGTCTCGTTGTTAACGTCGTTTTGCATTTACCGTGTGTGAACTTCCTTTAATAAATCTAGCCCGAAAAATTCTCGGATCTTTGCGACCCGGAGCAAGTTGTACTGGATTTCCCGTTTCTATAGATGCGGGGAGCGTTTGGAAAACACGGTGCGTCGCACGTTCTTCCCAGACCCAGTTTCCTTTGACCGGATTAGACTAAAATTTACACGTGTCGCCGAATCAGGTCAAGGTTTACAAGCCGAAAAATCCTTAAACAATCTACATTTAACGGCGCGGGGCAATAAAAAGAGGCGGCCCATTGCGGGCCGCCTCAAAACGTTTGGATACAACAAAAAGTCACATCCGGGTGATCATGCTGTTGATATCGCCGACCCCGGCGAGTTTTTCCATTTCCTCTTTCGCCATCGCCGAGGTGTTTTGGATGCCCGCAAGGCGGAGGCGGAATTCGTCGGGGTTCGTCGCCCCGCGAAGTGCTTCCTCGAGGGTGACCATCCCGGACTGATAAAGATAGAACAGTGACTGGTCGAAGGTCTGCATCCCGTATTGCGACGTTCCGGCGGCGATCACGTCGCGGATGGAGGCAGTCTTTTCCTCGTGAAGAATATAGTCGCGGATGAGCGGCGTCGAGATAAGGACCTCTACGGCCGGAACGCGGCTCCCCGTCTTCACGGACTTCATGAGCCTCTGCGAAACCACGGCCTTCAACAAACCCGCGAGCTGGATGCGGATCGATTTCTGCTGATAGGGCGGGAAGGCGGAGATTATTCGGGTCAGAGTTTCCTGCGCGTCGAGGGTGTGCAGCGTCGACAGAACGAGATGGCCCGTTTCCGCGGCGACGAGCGCGGTTTCGATCGTTTCGAGGTCGCGCATTTCACCGACGAGGATGACATCCGGATCCTGACGCAAACTGCCGCGCAGGGCCTCCGCGAACGAGCGGGTGTCGACGTCGACCTCGCGTTGGGTGATAAAAGATTCTTTGTCTTTGTGGAGGAACTCGATCGGGTCTTCGATCGTCACGATGTGCGAA
>DATLCA010000124.1:0-10390 GCA_035526605.1 Pyrinomonadaceae bacterium
GACGGGGTGCCTATGCATCTCCCCGCGAAAGAATTCGAAACTCTCCTTCTGCTCGTCGAGAACAACGGCAAGGCCCTTTCGAAGGACCAGATGATGAGCTCGGTCTGGCAGGATGCGTTTGTGGAAGAAGGCAATCTCGCCAAACAAGTTTCGAAACTTAGGAAGTTGCTCAAGGGGGATCGGGACGGCGGCGCCAACATCGAGACGATCCCGAAACACGGTTACCGGTTTTCCGCCGATGTCCGGCTAGTGGAATCCGAAAGTGCATCGCCGATAATCCTGCAAAGGCGCACCGTCAAGCGGATCACGATCGCTCCCGGCAGCGAGAACGATCACGTACCAATGCCCCGGGCTCTTCCGCCGGCTCCCCGTGCAATCGCCCGCAGGATCATTCTTCCTCTCACGGTTCTCGTTCTGTTGAGCGGCGTTGTTCTGTTCTGGTATTGGAATCGTTCCGCTCCGTCGCGGGTGTCGCAGATCAAATCGATAGCGGTCCTGCCGCTGCGCTCATTAACTCCCGACGAAGAGATCGACGCATTGGGTCTCGGGCTTACCGACTCTTTGATAACGGAGCTCGGGTCGGTCCGCCATATCGTCGTTCGTCCGATTGCCTCTGTTCGCGGATTCTCAAACAGTACGGAAGATGCGCTCGAGATTGGCCGCAAGCTGAGGGTGGACGCCGTACTTGATGGGACGATACAAGAAGCGGGCGGGCGTCTCCGCATAAACGCGCGGCTCGTCAGCACCGCGAACGGCGAACAGATCTGGGCAGAAAAGTTTGACGACAATTTCACAAACATGTTCGAGGTCCAGGACCGGATCTCCGAACAGGCGGCCCGCACCCTGACGGCGATGCTGACCGGCCAGCCTTCGAACCAGGGAAGGCTGACAAAGCGTTACACGGAAAATCCGGCAGCGTTCGACGCGTACCTCAAAGGCCGTTACCACTGGAACAAGCGCAACGACGCGGACTTTCGCCGTGCGATCGAATACTTCAATCGCGCGGTCGAGCTTGATCCAAATTACGCGCTCGCCTACGCCGGCCTCGCCGACAGTCACATTCTTCTCGCTGTCTGGGGGACCGAGCCGCCCGCGTCGTCGATGGAGCTGGCAAAGCAGGCCGCACTCAAAGCGCTCTCGGCGGATCCGAATATCGCCGAGGCTCACACGTCACTGGCGTTCGTGAAGTGGGTTTACGATTGGGACTTTCCCGGAGCTGACGCCGAGTTCTTGCGTGCGATCGAACTCAACCCCAACTACGCGACAGCGCATCACTGGCGTTCGTACTATCTCGTCTCGATGGACCGCGGTGACGAGGCGATCCTCGCGATAAAGCGCGCACAGGAGCTGGAAGGCCCCCTGTCGCTCGGGATAATGACCGACGTCGGCGAGATATATTGTTGGGCAAAGCACTACGAGGACGCGATCGAACATTTGAATGAGGTGATCCGGGTGGAACCGAATTACGCCGTAGCGCATTACGAACTGGGCATCGCGTATCTGAAAACAAACAAGATCACCGAAGCCGTGGCCGAGCTTTCCCGGGCCCGCGAACTGGAAAGCGAGCCGCGGATCGTTTCGGCGCTCGCCTTCGCATTCGGAGCGGGTGGGCGACCCGACGAGGCGCGTGCGTTCATCGGCGAGCTTGAAGCAGAATCGGCGCGCCGCTACGTCTCGCCGTTCAGCATAGCGATCGCTTACGCCGGCCTGGGCGAGGACGAAACCGCTATCGACTGGCTTCGGAAAGCGAGAGCGGAGCGGTCCGACGCGATGGCGATCTTGAAAGTCCATCCTCTCCTATCCCGGCTTCATGCGAACCCGAGGTTCATGAAGTTGGCACAAGAGGTGGGCTACTAGAGGAGCTGTGTGTTCTCCTTTGCCGGGTGATTCGTGCTTCGGGATTTGTTCTAAGAAGCGGAACCCAAGAGCACATGAAGCCAGCGGAACAAAGCCGAGCCACCAAATACACAAAGCACACGAAAACTACGCGGACACAAAACACAATTCCCTCCTCACAGAGGAGGGGAGACTTTTGTTCGTCGGGCGCGCCGACCAAATTCTTTGAAAATGCTTTCCGAATTGTTATAAACTCCACGCGCGCTTTGGAGGCCGTTCCATGAATAAACTTGCAATCGCTTTTATCGCCGGCGTTCTCGCGCTTGCGGCGGTGCCCGTTTTTGGCCAGACCCTTTTCGGCTGCGCCGAGCGGAATTACAACTGCCAGCTTAGTGCGGCCCTAAAGGGGGTCGAGCTGGATCCGAAAAATCCTGTGAGGCAGTACGATCTTGCGTCGGTTTGGCTGCGGAGCGGAGCTTACACAGCGGCGATCGAGGCTTACACGGTCTACATCGGCATGCCCGGTATCAAGGCCAAAGACCTCGCGGAGGGGTATAACAATCGCGGTGTGTCCTATCGGCGGCGGGGCCAGTCGGCCAACGCCCTCGCGGATTTCAAAAAGGCGGCCGAGCTCGTGCCCTCCAATGCCGCCTTTCTCACCAACCAGGGAAACGCCAATACGGATCTTAAAAATTTTGACGTCGCGCTCGAGAACTACGCGGCCGCACTGAGACTTGATCCGCGGTACGCGCGGGCCTACTCCGGCCGGGGACATCTATATAGCGTGACCGAGCGTCCGGACGATGCGATTGCGGATTTCAGCAAGGCCATCGAGTACGACCCGAAGGATCCGGAGAATTATTTCAACCGCGCCGTCGTTTACAAGAAGAAAGGCGAGCACGAGAAGTCGGTGGCGGATTACGACACCTACATTCCCCTCGTTCTGGGCAACAACGTGAGCCAGGCCGACGGGTACATCAATCGCGGTCTGGCCCATTTCAACCTCGGCCACCGTGACAAGGCGCTCGCGGATTTTACGAAGGTGATCGAGCTCGACCCTAAGCGTGCAAACGGATACCGCATCCGTGCGCTGCTCTACCGTGCAATGAAAAAGGACGATCTGGCGGCAGCCGATGAGAAGAAGGTGTTGGAATTGGCGGCGGGTAATGAACGGTGACGCGCGGAGCGCTCCGTTCCTTGTTTAGAAAGGCCGCCAGCCGGGCGGCACAGGTCAGAACCGCGAGCAGCAGCGACTGGTCGGTCATTGAGATTCGAAGCAACCGAGAGCGCAAAAAAGGCACTCGATCTTTCGACCGAGTGCCCGAGTGTGGGTGTGTGATCTTTTAGGTTAGCGGTTGAGGATCGAACCGAGGATACTCGTTATGATGTTGTTCGAGTTTCCCGACCGCCCGTTGCGGTTGTAGCCGTCCTGATATCCGCGCTGGAAGCCCTGCTGATAATACTGCTGATACTGGCCGCCACCGTAGCCCTGGTTGTTGTAACCACGATTGGAATAACCACCACGGTTTCCATACCGGCGAGCATTCTGGCCTTCGCGGAAGCCTGCCTGGTAACCCTGTCGTACCGCCTGTCGGAGTATTTCCGTGTTGCGGTTATTGTTGTAATAACCGTCGTTGTTGTAACCGCCATAACGGCCGTACTGCTGCTGACGTCTCGCCGCTTCGCGCTGTTGCTCGATCGCACGTCTTCGCTGACGCTCGTAGCGCTCCCGAGCCTGTCGACTGTTCTGACTGTAATAGCCGTCGTCCTGACTGTAATAGCCATCCTGGGCGTTTGCCGTAAAACTGCCAGCAAGAATGATGGCCGCTCCGATCAATCCCATTCCCAAAACATTTTTAATTGCATTCATCATTTTTATATTCTCCTTGCTTACCTGATTTGAGCCGCCCTGACCAGAAGAGTTCCGGTGAATTATTAGCGGCCTCTTATGTTGATGAACTGGCAATCGACGTGCCCTAACGAATTTACTCAGTAAAACCGCAATAAATGGGGCAGATTGGGGCCGGATTGTCCGCGTATCGTATGCCGACGCACCATTCGGGTGATCAATTTCCGGTCAGTTGCTTAGTGTAATTCCGTTGTCTCGGCTTATGAATTTGGATCACAGAACCGAGCTCTGACATGCTCCGTGAAAATCCGCGATACGCTGAACTGCTTCAGAAGCTAGAACGGGCGCGTCATGAATTTTTGGTCTCAGATTGAAGAGCGGCGGCAGCCCGCGCTCTTCAAACCTAGGCAAACGAATACATATCGAACGCACCGGAGAAACGCATTCTAAACTGTGCGAGGGTGGCTTTGTCTTTGCGGGCGATCGCTTCGTTGATTTTGTCGGTGTAATTCAGAAGGTTGAACGCCTTCACGTACGGGGCGACTTCGGCGAGGCGTTTCGGTGGCATGCCGTATCCTTTGACGAACTGCTCCTGTCCGTCGACACCGAGGTCGTGAAGTGCCACGCTGAATTCCCACTGCGGCGCGACATTCGATGTCGCCTTTTCCCAATCGATGATCGCAGTGATCTTCCCCGCATCGTCGGCGATCACGTTCTTCAATCGCAGGTCGCCGTGATTAAGTACCGGGAGTGTTTTGATGCTGAGCATTTCGCGCACGATCCGCCTGACCGATTTGACCGTCGCCGGCGACGACAGGCCGGATCGCTCCAGGGTTTCGATCCGTGCTTCGCATTGGTACTCGCCCTCCAGATATTCCTTCAGAGTTTTATTTCTCGACAGCTCATTGTTGGACCAATCGAATGTCTCCCCGAAGCCGCGGGTGCGGATCGAGTTTATCTTTTTTGCGTAGCGGCCAAGCTCGGCGATTATCTTACTCCGCTCCGGATGATCTGTTCCCTCGGTTCCGCCGACACTGCGCGAGACCGCATAAGGAAATGGGATCACTGATCCACCCGTCTCCAGTATCTCCGCCGTCGGGATGCCCGCGCGCCGCGCGGCCCGCTCGCACCATTGCTCTTTTATGAATTGATTGAGCCGCGCCGGGTCGGGGCTGATGCGGACGATGAAATCGCCTTCGGCGTGCTTCCCTTCGAAAACGAAATTGGAAAGTCCGCCGCTCTTCGGCGTGATGTTCGCCGCCCTGTTCCCAAAGTGATGCTTCAGGACAATGCCGGCCAAGTCCCGGAATTTATCGGCCTGCGTGCCCGAGGCCTTTTTCGTCGATGGCATTTGAAAGTTCCTGGATGCCCGCGAGACGAAATAGCACGTCGCCGAGCTCGAACGAATTTTCGAGATGAATCGTGTTACGCAGCCCGCGAAACTCGAGCCGCATCGGCCCGACATGGGCCGCAAGGCCGACGCCGTTCAGGAATACGTCCATCGGCGTATCACCCGCGCCAAGGGACGCCGGCATTTCGAATCCGACATGGTCGGCGGCCGCCTGGGCTCCGGTCAATTTATCGACGCCCTTCGTCGTAAAGAAACTGCTAGGCTTCGCGTGCTGGTAGGCCATCAACTCATCGGCGGTCCGCTCGACAAGGAGAAAGATCATACAAATATCTTCCTTATGAAGCTGGTCCTGCAGTTTCGACGGCTCCACCGCGGTGACGGCGGACGCACTCTTGTATTTTTCTTTTACGTAGCCGACCTTCTCCGCGACCGGCGTCCAGATGATCTCGCCCATGCGCCAATCGCGCGGATAATAGAACAGAAGTACATCTCTGATATCGTCGGCTAGCAAAGCATCGACACCGGCGAGACACGCATCGACCTCGTTGCCCGTGAGCGGAAACGCGGCAATCTCTTCGAAGCATAATTCCTCTTTTTCGTCGCGCTGCACGTAACCGAGCTGGCTGCCGTTCATGGAGACGATCGGGACTGGGGCATTCGAGATCGCGAGCCATTCTTTCCCAAACGTTCGCATGATAGAAAGGGGAAACCTTAGAGAATTGACCACTACCGGACGACCTCGATCGTAGAGGGCTTTCAACCCCATCTCGACCGGCCGCGGTATCACCGTCCGGCCATTCTCTTCATGCACCGCGGTACCGTCCAGATCGATGATCACACCGCCCCGCTCCGTAAACCCGGAACCGTACGCGAAATCGCCGAGCGCGTTTTCGATCTTGAGACTCAAAGACATACACATGAAAAGAAGCAAGTCGTATGCCCTGCATGAAAACGTACTAAACCGATCGGACAAACCTGGGGTTGAAGGTCGGAACTGAAGCAGTAGCGACCTGGGTCTTCTCTTGTCGGAACCGGGAGCGGTCGCGACTCGGGTCTTTCACTTCTTGAACAAAGAACCCCGGTCGCTACCGCTCCGGACTGTTGCCGGCTCTATGGACACCTATACTCTTTTATCTCTTGCGTAGATCTCCGTGAGCTCTTTCAATTTAGCCGCGACTTCCTCGGTGAGGTCCCGTTCCCGAAAACGCCACTGCCAGTTCCCCGAGGTCGACGATGGAAAATTCATTCGGGCTTCGTTGCCGCGGCCGAGAATGTCCTGAAGCGGAGCGACCGCGGTATCGGCGACCGACGCCCAGGCGGCGCGGATCATTTCCCAATTCATTTCGCCATCGCAGCGGCCCAGATATTTTTCGCAGAACTTGCGCGCGTCGCTGTCCGCCGCCTGCGAATCCCACCACCCGAGAACGGTGTCGTTGTCGTGCGTTCCGGTGTAGACGATGCAATTGCGAGTGTAGTTGTGCGGAAGAGCTTCGTTCCGCGCGTCGCCGCCGAATGCGAATTGCAGAATTCGCATTCCCGGGAACTCGAATTCGTCGCGCAGAGCTTCGACATCCGGCGTCACAAAACCCAGGTCCTCGACCCAGAACGGAAGCTCTCCAAATGTGTTTTGCAAAGTGGTGAACAATTCTTTGCCGGGCGCATCGACCCATTCGCCATGTTCCGCCGTCGGGTTGCCGCCCGGAATTTCCCACGCACCCGCAAACCCGCGGAAGTGGTCGATGCGCAAGATGTCGACCGCCTTTAGCGTTGATCTCACGCGCTCGATCCACCACCAAAATCCGCCGGCCCGCATCGCTTCCCAATCGTAGATCGGGTTTCCCCAAAGTTGGCCCGTTTTCGAAAAGTAATCCGGAGGAACTCCCGAAACCACCTTCGGCGAGCCGTCGGGATTCAGCTTGAATTGCTCGCGATGGCGCCACACATCCGCGGAATCCAGTGCAACAAAGATTGGAACATCGCCGACGATCTTCACTCCTTTCGTGTTGGCGTACTCCTTTACTTCAGACCATTGTTTGAAGAATAGAAACTGATAAAACTTTTCCGCAAGAATCTCTTCGCTTAAGTTGCGCCTGGCCCCGTCGAGCGCATTTTCATCCCGCAACTTCAGTGCGTCGTCCCATTCGAACCAGGGCTTCTGATTTTGCGAAGCCTTGATCGCCCTATAAAGCGCATAATCCTCGAGCCATCCGCCGTGCTCGCTGGTGAAAGATTCAAATCCATTTCGATCTGTCTCCCGCCATTCTTCAAAAGCCGAACGCAGCATTAGATTTTTCGACTCATAAACGGCGCCGTAGTCTACTTTCTCCGACTCCCCCGCTCTCTTCGCGTGCTCAACCCGGTCACTGGACGCGGTTGTACGCAGCTGCGGAAAGTCCGAGTCCAACAGCCCGGCCTCAATCAACTTCTCCGGCGAGATCAGTAACGTGTTTCCCGCAAACGCGGAAAAGGACGCGTACGGCGAATCGCCCCAGCCGGTCGGGCCGAGCGGAAGGATCTGCCAGTAGGCCTGTTTCGCCTCGGCAAGAAAATCCACAAACTTGAACGCCTGAGGGCCGAGATCCCCTATGCCAAATTCACCGGGAAGCGATGTCGGATGCAGAAGTATTCCCGAGGCTCGCGGAAATTTCATATTCAGGAATCGTACCAGCGCCGCCCGGCGCCCGCCAATTTGCCGCGGCGCGGAGAATTACATACTATCTAACCAACTTCGTGCCGGGTGCGCGATCCAGTTCCGTTCAGATGGCTATCGAAACCGAAAAAAAGTATCACCTCGGCGAGAAAAGGGTCGAGGAGATCACGCAGAAACTAGTCGAGCTCGGGGCGACTTTCGATAAGGAAGTTTTCGAGGTCAACTACCAGCACCGCGGCGGCGAGATGGACGAGCGTGGTGCAACCTTGCGCTTGCGGAAGATTGGGGACTTCACCCTGCTGACCTACAAGGAAAGAGTCAAAAGCGAAAACGGTGCGAAGAAGAAAATCGAATTCGAGACCCACGTTTCAGACGTCGACGCGGCAGAAAAGATCATCGAGCATCTCGGTTACCGGCTCACGGCGGTTTACGAAAAGCGCCGCAAATATTGGAGGCTCGACGACGTCGAGGTCGTTCTGGATGAGCTCCCGTTCGGGCTCTACCTGGAAATCGAGGGAACGGACGCCTCCATCGCGAAAGCGGAAAAGAAGCTCGGCCTGAAAGAGCTGGAACACGAGCCGCGAGGATACCCCCGGCTGACAATCAAGTACGGCAAGATGAACGGCGAAGTGGCGGAAGCGAAATTCGAGAGGCGTGCTTGATATGGGGTGTGAGAAGCGGTCTTCGGTCTTTGGTCTTTGGCCTTTGATATCTTTTCTGACTGTTAAATTTCAAATTTCAAATTTGAAATTTAACTGTCAGAAATTCCGAAAGCCAGTCCTTTAAATCCGTCCCGGCAGTCATCTTCCCTTTTCAGTTCTCAAAGAATATCCTGCCCAACAAAAAACATCTGCGCGTTGAACGGCTCACCGCCGGGGATCTTTCGGTAGGTGCCGTCCGGGCGAAGGACCCGTGCGTTCACGTTGTCGCGGAGGTAGGCGTCGAGGTATACGTTTTTCAAGAATGATTTGAGCTCGGGTGAAAGAATCGGCACGGCGACTTCGACGCGACGGTCGAGGTTTCGCTGCATCCAGTCCGCACTCGCGAGATAGACTTCTTCGTCCGCTTCTTCGCCGCCGTTCGCGAAGTACATTACACGGCTGTGCTCCAGAAAACGTCCGACGATCGATCGAACGCGAATGTTCGACGACAAACCTTTTACGCCGGGACGAAGACTGCAAATTCCGCGGACGATGAGGTCGATCTCGACCCCCGCCTGCGAGGCCGAATAAAGTTCCGCGATCAGCTCGGTGTCGGTGAAGCTGTTGACCTTTAGAATGATCCTCGCATCTTTCCCGGCGAGCTTGTTTCGCTTTTCACGGCGGACCAGGTCCGTCAGCGTTTCGCGCATGTTGAGCGGCGCCACCAGCAGCCGGTGATACTTTTTCTGCTGCGAATAACCAGTTAGAAAATTGAACAAGCTCGTCGCATCTGCCCCGATCTCTTCATCCGCGGTGAGCAATCCGACGTCGGTGTAAACCCGCGAGGTGATGGGGTTGTAATTGCCGGAAGCGATGTGAACATAACGTGCAAGTTTTTCTTTTTCACGCCGCACGACGAGCATCAGTTTCGAATGCGTCTTCAACGAGCTGATACCGTAAACGACGTGAACGCCTTCGTTCTCGAGGCGGCGCGCCCAATCGATATTTATCTCCTCATCGAAACGCGCCTTCAGCTCAACGAGGGCGGTGACCTGTTTGCCCTGCTGGCTTGCGCGGATCAGCGAATCAACTACGGGTGAATCTTTCCCGGTCCGATACAAACAGATCTTTATCGCCTGAACATGCTTGTCTTCGGCCGATTCGGCGACAAAATCCGTCAGGGCAGAGTAGGCCATGTACGGGTGATGCAGCATTATGTCGCGTTTCTTGAGCGCTTCGAAGACGTTCTTTTTCTCGGCGAGCACGGCCGGATGCACAAGAGGTATCGCCTTCTCCTTCAGGTGGGGCCGGTCGAGCGAGTACAACTGCATCAGATCCGGGATGTCGACAAATCCCTCGATCCTGTAAATATCCCCCTCGTTGAGCCCAATGCCCTTCGCGAGCACCTTCAACATTTTGTCAGGCATCGCCGCGTCGACTTCGAGCCGCACCGGAAAGCGAAACCGGCGCCGTTGAAGCTCGCGCTCCAGTGTTCGCATCAGGTCGCCCGCCTCGTCTTCGCGAAGCTCGATGTCGGCGTCGCGGGTCACGCGAAACAGAAATCCCTCACTCGTTTTCATGTTCGGGAAAAGCGATTTCGCGTTTGCGACGATGACTTCTTCGAGCAGTGTGTATCGCGATTTCTTTTCGTCGATCGGTATCAACCGCGGTACTGTAGGCGGCAGCTTTATCCGTGTAAATCGTTTCTGTTTGAAAAGATGCCTGAGGTTCTCCTGCGTGAACTGACGATTTGGTTCGATGAAAAGACCGATGTTCAAACTCAGATTGGAAATGTACGGAAACGGGTGTGACGAATCCACGGACTGCGGCGTGAGGATCGGGAAAAGATTATCGCGAAAATACTTGTCGAGTTTTTTCTTGTCCTTCGCGTCCAGCGACTTATATGGCTCGACGGTCAAACCCACCCGGGCGAGTTCGGGAAGAACGGTTTCATGAAGGTAGCCGACCTGTTTCTCCAGCAGCGGCCGGAGCCGCTTCCCGATCTCTTTCAATTGCTCTCCGGCGCTAAGCCCGTCGAGCGAATGACCGGAGACGTGCTCTTC
>DATLCA010000125.1:0-6371 GCA_035526605.1 Pyrinomonadaceae bacterium
GCGCGCGGACATCGCTGTGTTCCGGCCGTCGACGGGGGTTTGGTACCTGCTGCGTTCGACAGCCGGTTTTGCCGCCGCTCAATTCGGGCTCAACGGCGACGTCCCGATGCAGGCCGATTTCGACGGCGACGGAAGAGCCGAAATCGCGGTTTTCCGACCTTCGACTAAAGTTTGGTATCACCTGCGCAGTTTGGACGGGGGATTCGTCGCGCGACTGTTCGGCGCCGGGGCTGAACGGCCTCTGCCCGCAATCTTCGTCGACCGGTAGTTCAGCCGTGCATGACTTGCTGCCTAAAAGATGGTGAGTCTTTCCTGCTTTGTTCCGTGCGCTCAGTGTGTTCGGTCGTTCCAGCTTGAAAGAATAATCCCGGGAACGGACGGGAATAAACGGAGAGGACCGGGAACGGAAAATCCGCGGGCTTTGTGGAAGGGGTCCGATCAAAAACGGGAAATCCAAACAGAATCATTACCTCGCGGGCACCTTATCTTGACCTCGCTTATTCGAGACCGTATCATCGAAAGTTCCAAGCCGGAGTGGCGAAATTGGTATACGCACCAGACTCAAAATCTGGCGGGCTTAACGCTCATGTCGGTTCGACTCCGACCTCCGGTACCAGCTATTTCTTAAGGGATTTTACCAATTCTTCGAAATCCAGCACCCAGTGGTTTCCGTTTTCTGTTCACAACAGTTGCGTCAAAAGTTGCGTTTTCGATGCAATATTAACACCTTGCGACCCAATTTAATCAGAGTCATGTAGTGAGCAGGTTCAGTTTCTCAAAAAGGACTCGATTCCTTTTCTTCGCATCGCCAACCAACTTGCCAAACTTATACGTTCCGCATGGCGCCCCGCAATTGCTATCCTTGCCCAAGGCTGCGGCAAACTCAAGCAATTAATTCGCGCTATTTCCGGTTAATAAATAAAATACACCCTAAAACCGGGAGGGGAAATCATAATGACAAAAAAAGGATTCGGCTTTTTTCTTTTGATGATTTTTATTCTGTGTCCGGTTATTGTCTTGGCGCAGAACACGAAAAAACAGGTGTCGAGTGCGGCCGAGCTGCCCCATTTTGTTTATAACGCGCCGGAGAAATTGATTGACTTGGTGATGGATCAATCAGCTTACAAAGCGTTTGCTGCACTGGTCCGTGCGGACCTTGAAGGCGTTTTGCGCGGTTATGAAATCAAGGACGAAGCGACGCTCAAAAAAATTCACCGAACGCTCGTTTACCTCGACTTGCAGGAGGGGAAATTGGACTCAGCGTTGGAACGAATCGGTTTTATCCGAGAACTTGAATCCAAACCGGAGTTAAAACTTTACCCGCCGGACCTTTTTGAAATCGAAGCCATCGCGAACGCGCGGAAACAATCGGGCGCAGGGGAAGGCCCGAACTACCGGGAAGCATTCCGGCGAAATTTAACGGAGAAATTTAATCGGCTCCCCGTTTCATTTTACGAAAGAATAAAGTTGTCCAAAACGGCTGCCGATTTTCTGGACGATAAATTGCTCCAATACATTATTGAATCGGACGTTGCTCCGCAGGCGAAGAAAAACGGCAATAAGTTATCCCAGGAGATGGCTTCACAGCTCATTGAGGCGCAAACGTGGGCGCAGTTCTTTGTGCCCCTCGCAAACGAGCTGCGGCAAGCCGCCGATGCTTATCTTGCCGGGCACACGGCTCCGGAGAAAGTTAACGTTTGGGCAAGTCGCGTGGTAACTCTGACGGACAAACAAAAACTCGCTCCCGTTGTTGTCGCCGTGTGGGATACAGGTGTCGATCCAACCGTTTTCCCCAATCTCATGTTCGTCAACCGCAGGGAAAAGGCGAACGGACGGGATAATGACGGTAACGGTTTTGCAGGCGACATCTACGGGGTCGGTTTCGATGAATACGGAAAGTTTGCGCCCGGACCGCTATTTGCGCCGAACGACGCGGATTTGAAACAATTCCCGGATTGGATAAAAGAGCGTCGCATTTCACAGCAATTTGGAGCAGGAGTTGAAACAGATGAAACACGCGCCTTGAAGCTCAAAATTCAGTCGCTAACGCCTGAGCAGGGTATCGAACAAGGCAGACTTTTCAATATATTTTCGACTTACAACCACGGCACTGCGGTCGCCGGGGTCGCAGTTGCCGGAAACCCTGCGGCCCGCATTCTCAATGCTCGTTTAACGTGGCGCGACCGGAGCGGTCAGCCGGACTCTGTTGCCGAAGATGCGGAACGGATGGGGAAAATTGCGGCAAATATCGGGACATTTGTTAATTACTTCAAAAAACACGACGTTCGTGTCGTCAATATGAGTTGGAGTATGTCGCGCGGTGGGATTGCAGAAAATCTTGCAAAGACCAAACCGACGATGACTGCCCAGGAACGTAAAATAGAGGCGGATAAAAGTTTTACGATTATCAAAAATGCCCTCGTGAAAGCGTTCCGCAGTGCACCGGAGATTCTATTCGTTTGCAGCGCGGGAAATACGGGCAGCGACGCGGGTTTCAATGAAGCAATTCCTTCCTCGCTCGAAATGCCGAATCTAATCACCGTCGGAGCGGTTGACGTTAGCGGCGCGGCGACGCCATTTACTAGCTTCGGCAAGACCGTCCGGCTTTACGCGCAGGGCGTCGATGTCGAATCCGTGAATCCCGGCGGCGAAAAATTAAAATTCCTCGGAACTTCCTTCGCCGCACCTCAGATGGCAAATCTTGCGGCAAAGCTATTCGCGCTCGAGCCAAAACTGGCGGTGGCCGAAGTGGTCAAACTCATTCAAGAAGGCGCGGACACAAGCGAAGCCGACAGTCGGCTGAAACTTATCAACCCGAAGCGGTCCGTGGAACTTTTGCTCGCTCGTGGGCCCCGCTAGGCGACTAACAGTTCGATGGGCGCTTCGCCCCGCGTCGTCTCAACGGCTAGATTATCGCTTCTAGTCACGTAGGGCCTTACTCCCGCCGCACCGATTCCAGAATGGAAGTTGGCTGGTCGGCTTTTCGAGAAAATTTTTCAGCAAAATTTTTCTTGCAATCTTTGGCGGGATTACGGCATCATAATCAGCACTGGGGGTGATATTATGATAAATAATTTTACTGAGGTAATTAAAAGTTAGGAATCGTATTTACGGTTCGTAATAAAACAAAACAGCATGTCCTAAAAAGACATGCTGTTTTTCTTTTGGTATGTAACTACGGGTTATCGACGATAGTTGGACACCTCGCCCGTAGACTGGTTGTAAGTTTGTATGCCGCTTGAAGTGCGGGTCACCGTTGAGTTGTTACCGTTGAGGTTGATCACTCCGTTGTAATACGTGCCGTAGCTCACGCGGCCGGCGATGTTTTCGACAACTCGGCCGTTCGCCTCGATCGTGAATTGCCTCCCGTATCCCTCAACCCAGGTCCAGGTACCTACGGCCCATCTCGGCGGCCGGCTCATGTTGCCTTCGCCGGGAAATACGCCTCCGCCTCCGCTAACCGGGGAATCGCCGCGAACATAGTCACTCGTTTCTCCGGTCGACATATTGTAGGTTCGGATCCCGTTCGACGTGCGCGTCACCGAGGACTGATTGCCGTTCAAAAAGATCGAGCCGTTTCTGTACGATCCCGTGTTGACGTATCCGCCCGCGTTCTCCGTAACCACCCCGTTGGAGCTGATCGAGAAGCTTCGGTCCTGGCCCTGAACCCAATACCACGTACCGACGGCCCAGTTTGGCGGGCGAGTCGATCCACCACCGTTTCCGCCGTTGCCAGGATATCCGCCGTTCCCCGGGTATCCCCCGTTTCCGGGATATCCGCCGTTGCCGGGATACCCTCCACCGCCATACTGACCGGCGAGCTCGGGCAGCTCATAGGTATCCGCGAGCTTGTTAATATCGCGACGAAGGTTCCGCCATTGGTTCTCAAGTGGGCGACCGTACCGATCATTGTTCATCATCACGTTGACCTGCCGGGCCTCGGTCATGATCCCCTGCACTTCCGAGCGACTTTGCCACCAATTCTGATTATTGCTGTTGAATCGGCTGCGCAGCCGGTCCACGGCATTTTCGAACCGTTCGACGGTCCGCCTCTCGCTGGATGTTGTTCCGCGAGTGTTCTTGAAGTCACGGCTAAAAACGTCGCTCGAGTCTTCGAGATTTCCGATAAAGTTATCCACGTCCGCCCGCGAATAGACGTTTCCGTACCGACCCTGGGCCTGAGCCGTCGACGCCGCCGCGATAGCACACACCGAAAAAAGTAAAGCCGAAAGTAGTCTCCTCTTGATCATAGTCCCCCCATTTAGTCTGCTAAAGATTGATCCGGCACCGACGGTTTTTATTCAGTCTGCCAATGCCACCCTTCCGGTAATGCAAAAATGCTGCCAGAACAAATGATAAAATGCTAACGACTAGTATAAAAAGACTTAACGGTTTGCGATAATCGGATTATATTAAATACCGCCGACCGGTACAATAGCGTTTTGGGATGCAGCTTTCCGATTTCGACTACGAATTACCCGAACATTTGATCGCGCAGGAAGCCTCGCTTGAACGCGAAGGCTCGCGCATGCTGGCCGTTGATAGATCGACCGGCAGCCTCCGGGATGACAGCTTCGTCGCGATCGTCGAGCACCTTCGTGCCGGCGATGTTGTCGTGCTGAACAACACAAAGGTCTTCCCCGCGCGACTTTTCGGAAAGACCGAAACGGGCGCCGCGGTCGAGATCTTTCTCGTCAACAAAATGTCGGACTCGAGCTGGGAGGCACTTGCCCGCCCCGCGCGCCGGCTAAAGAAAGGCAAGCTTGTCGACTTCGGGCCTGATCTGAGTGGCCTGATCGCCCGGGATCCGGCCGAGGGGCGCGTGATGATCGATTTCGATTTTGATGGAGACTTTGAGGAGATTCTCGGGCGTGTCGGGCGCACGCCCCTGCCGCCCTATATCAAAAGACATTCGGGCGGGATCGACGACGATCGCGCACGTTATCAAACCGTGTACGCAAAATCGAGCGGTGCTATCGCGGCGCCGACGGCCGGCCTGCATTTCACCGCCGGCGTCCTTGAGCGCATCCAAGCCAAAGGAGTCGAGATCGCGGAGATAACGCTGCACGTCGGGTACGGGACATTCGAGCCGGTGCGTGCGGAAGATTTGTCACGGCATTCCGTTTTGCCGGAGCGCTATGAGATAGAGGAATCCGCTGCCGGAATTTTGAACTCGGCGCGTGCGGCCGGCCGCCGGATCATTGCGGTCGGCACGACAACGACCCGAGCTCTCGAAACATCGTTCGCTAGGAACGGCAAGTTTGTTGCGGGAGCGGCGCTCGCGGATCTGACGATCACGCCCGGATATAAATTCCTCGCGGTGAATGCGCTTCTGACGAACTTTCATTTACCTCAAAGCTCGCTGCTGATTTTAGTTTCAACTTTTGGCGGGCACGAACTTATAATGGATGCATACCGGCATGCGGTCGAGGAAGGTTACCGCTTCTACAGCTACGGGGATTGCATGTTTATCGAGTAGAGCTTGTATGGCCGTTCTGCAAACGATCCGGAAATTCTTTGTCCCGCTTGAAGCCGGCGGCCCCGAGGTCGTGGTCCCGGCGGCCCCGACTCAATACGACATCCGCCCGCTGACGGACAAAAATTTGAGCGAGGTGCTTCGTCTAAACGTCAGGTGCTTTCGCAACGGTGAGAACTACACCAAACACACTTTCAACTATCTGCTCGGGGAGCCGCGCAACTTAAGTTACCGGATCATTACCGCCGCGGGCGAGATGGCCGGGTTCGTATTCGTGCTCGTAAACGAAGACGGCTCCGCTCACCTCACGACGATCGGGGTCGCACCCGAACATCGCCGCCGGCAGCTCGCGAAGCGACTGCTCGCCCACGTGGAAGAAGCGCTTCGATCGCGCCGGATCCTGACCATCGTGCTCGAGGTTCGCGTCAGCAACACGTCCGCCCAGAGTTTGTATCGCGACGCCGGATACAATGTCGTTCAGCGCCTTGCGAAGTATTACAACAACGGCGAGGACTGCTTCCTGATGGTCAAGTCACTTGCCGAGGCGACTTGAAAATTACGGTCCCGAAAATCTACCCGATCACGGACACTCGCATTTCGGGGCTCTCGCATTTGGAGCAGGTCCGCCGGCTTATTTCCGGCGGAGCGTCGTTGATCCAGCTTCGTGATAAAACCGCGGCGGCCGGTGAATTTTACCGAACCGCTTTCGAGGCGATTGATTATGCCCACCAGCACGGCGCAAAGATAATTATCAACGATCGCGCCGATGTCGCACTTGCGGCCGGTGCCGACGGCGTCCATCTCGGTCAAGATGATCTGTCGCCGGATCACGCGAGAGACCTGCTTGGGCCGTCGGCCATTATTGGATTTTCGACCCATTCCGCTGAGCAGGCTC
>DATLCA010000126.1:0-8015 GCA_035526605.1 Pyrinomonadaceae bacterium
GATGGTGAGGCGGTCCGTGTTTCATCCGGGACGGCTTACTTGCGCAACACGATAGTCCGCGCGGTAAATCCGTCGCTGGCCGACATGAGCGGGACGATAGTCTCGTTAGGCAACAACCTCGTCGGCAAGAACGTGGGTATAAGCACGGCATTTCCGGCGGGAAATCCAAACGTCAACGGCGACATCGTCGGATCGGCCAATTCTATAGTCAATCCGCAACTCCACACACTTGCCAACAACGGCGGACAGACGGACACGTCGGCATCCTTCCCAAACAGTCCCGCGATCGACCGCGGAAACGCCTGCGTCGTCACCGCCGCTTGTTCGCAGCATAATCCGCCGGCCGCCCTTAATACCGACCAGCGCGGAACCGGTTTCCTGAGGATGTTCAACAATTTCGTCGACATAGGTGCTTACGAATCCACCGACGTTCCGGCACCGATTATCACTTCACTCAGCTCACCCACGCGCGGAGCCGGTACCGGCAGTTTTCAGCTCACCGTTTTCGGCAGCGGATTTACCGCCGGTGTTTTGGGTTCGGTCGTCCGGTGGCAAGGGCAGGACAGAGCGACAACTTTCATCTCCCCGACAGAATTGAGAGCGACTATACTCGCGTCGGACGTGCAGTCGGTAGGACAATTCGAGGTCAGGGTTTTCAATGCCGTCCCGAGTGGGGGCGGAAACGATTCATGGGTTCTTCTCACTGTTGTTAACTGTCAAATATCTTCGCCAGCCAGCGCTGTGAATTTAAGCTCCGGGGGCGGCAGTGTCGCGGCACCGGTCGCTACCGCGGGCGGATGCGGCTGGACAGGCACGGCGAACGCGGCCTGGATCACGGATCTTACGCCCGGCGGTGCCGGGGCTGGGACAGCTAGCTTTAACGTTCTGCCGAACCCGGGCCCGGCGAGGATGGCCGTCGTTACACTGGCCTTGCCCTCGAACGGGATGGCCTTTCAGATCACGGTCGCCCAGGCGTCAGGCTGCACTTACACCCTTTCCCCCATATCACGTTCGATAAATTCCGCTGCGAACTCCGGTGATCTGAGTATGAATGCGGGATCCGGCTGCACTTGGACCGCTCTCAGCAGTGCGTCCTGGATTTCGGTCACCGCCGGATCCGCAGGCAACGGGAACGGCACTATTTCCTACACCGTCCAGTCGAACCCCACGCCGCTATCTCGCACCGCAACAATCACCGCGGGCGGACAGACGTTCACACTGACCCAGTCCGGCACGACGATGTCGGTCGGAGACTGCAGCATCGTCGAGGGAAATTCGGGTACCGCGAACTGTTATTTTCGTGTGAGTCTGTCGGCGGCGTCCGCCCAAACAGTCTCATTCACTTACGTGACAGTGAGCCGATCCGCAACTGCCGATGAAGATTTTGTGCACACGTCGGGCTTTGCGAGCATCCCGCCCGGTCAGACTTTTCTTGATCTGGGCGTTCCGGTTATCGGCGATATTGTGGTCGAAGGAAATGAAACATTCGGGGTCGTCCTGACCTTTCCGTCAAACGCGTCGGTCGTCGGACCGGAAGGAAGGGGAACGATCATAAACGACGATCAGGTTCGCAGGGCCCGTGCCGATTTTGACGGTGACGGAAAAACCGACATCGGGATCTTCAGGGGATCGGGAGGTGAGTGGTGGATTAATCGCAGCTCAAACGGGTCCACGTTCGCACTTCAGTTCGGGGCTCCCACGGACCGGATCGTGCCGGGCGATTTTACCGGGGACGGCAAAGCCGATATCGCCTTCTGGCGGCCTTCGACGGGCGAGTGGTATGTGCTTCGCTCCGAGAACAATTCGTTCTTCGCCTTTCCGTTCGGGACCAACGGAGATATACCCGTGCCGGCGGATTACGACGGGGACGGCAAGACGGACGCCGCAGTATTTCGTCCGTCAACCGCGACGTGGTTCATCTCCAATTCGTTCGGTGGCACAACGATCACGCAATTCGGAGCGGCCGGGGATCAGCCCGTGCCCGCGGATTATGACGATGACGGACATGCTGACATCGCGATCTATCGCCCGAGCCTCGGGCAGTGGTGGTTGAATCGGTCGACGGCCGGAGTGACGGCCCTTACGTTCGGGACCAATACGGATAAAGCGGTCCCCGCCGACTACACAGGCGACGGCAAAGCCGATGTCGCGTTCTGGCGGCCGAGCACGGGTGAATGGTTCGTGCTCAGAAGCGAGAACCAGAGCTACTACGCCGTGCCCTTCGGTACGAACGGGGATAAGCCGGCCCCGGGCGATTACGATGGGGATGGGAAAGCGGACCTGACGATCTTTCGGCCCTCGTCCGCGACCTGGTATGTGCAGAGGACGACCGCGGGAACGCTGATCCAACAGTTCGGCGCAAACGGGGATCAGCCGACCGCGAATGCATTCGTACCGTGATTGTGTGGAATGCGTTAGAGGCTTTTGGGCCGGCGAGCAGGACCGCAAATTTCCGCTCGCCGGCCTAGTGCCGTTGTTTCCGCCTGGTGAGGTAGAAAAGTATTGCTGCCGAAACGCCCCCGCCGAGGTCGATCATGGCATCTACCGGTGAGCCGGTGCGTTCCGGATTGAAGCTTTGATTGAATTCATCCAAGCCCGCCACCGACAAAACGAGGATCATCGAGGCAATATAACAATGCCGACGGAGGAAATTTGCCGATGAGCCGGCGAACGCCCGACAGGCAAGAAATCCGAGTACCCCGTATTCGGTAAAATGCGCGAGCTTGCGGATCACCCCGTGATAGAACGCTATCGTTTCTGACGAGGCCGCGGGAAAAAGGAATTCAAGGAGCGGACGGATGATGAGCGAAGTTCGGGTCGAGGAGCCTTGGCCGCTGGAAAGAAAAAATATCACCCCGATCCATATGAAAAGCGGCGCGTAAAGAAGAATCTTTTCACGCCGCCCTAAGTTTTGTTTCGAGTTTTCCGTTTCGCGTTTCGAGTTGGAGGTTGTGAGCTGCGTCGGGTCGTTCATTGCGTAAAGCTAGAACTCAAAACTCAAAACTCCGAACTTATTGCGCCGCCGCGGCGCCTGAGACGACCTCGATGATCTCCTTCGTGATCGCCGCCTGACGGATCCGGTTCATGTTCAGCGTCAGCGTGTCGATCAACTCACCCGCGTTTTTCGACGCCGAGTCCATCGCTGTCATACGCGAGCCCTGCTCGGACGCCACCGACTCGAGCATCGACTTGTAGAGCTGCGTCTCGACCTGCTTGGGCAAAAGCTTGCCGAAGATTTCGACCGCGGGCTGCTCGTAGATGTATTCGGCCTGTGCACCCGCCGCATCCCCTTCTTCGACGCCATCGATGCGCGGTATCGGCAGGATCTGCTCGATCACCGGTTTCTGCGACAGGACGGTTTTGAACTCCGTGTAGACGAGAAAAACTTTATCGATCGTTGTGTCTTCCGTGAACGTCCTGATGATGTTCCTGGCGATCTCCATCGCGTCCGCGTGATTCGCCGTACCACTTCCCGTCAGCCCGATGTATTCGTCTTTGAGAACTACGTTTCTCCGCTTAAAAAAGTCGCGTCCCTTCCGGCCGACCGATATCATCTCGGATGATTTCGATTCGTTCTCCCGCATAAACGCCTGAGTCGCCTTGATCACGTTTGCGTTGAATCCGCCGGCAAGTCCCTTGTCGGCACTCACGAGAACGATCAAATACTTTTCATCACCGCGCTGGTCGAGCAGCGGATGCGAAAATTCGTCTGCGACTTTCGCGCTCAAGCCTCCGAGAACTTCGGACATCTTTTGCGCGAACGGTCTCGCCGCGGTCACTCGGTCCTGCGCACGTTTGAGCTTCGCCGCGGCGACCATCTTCATCGCCTTCGTGATTTGTTGTGTGTTCTTCACCGACTTGATGCGTCGGCGCATGTCCAAGAGGCTCGCCATAATTTAGGGATGGGTGATGAGTGATGGGCGATAAGAAAGAAAATCCGGCCCCATCACTTATCACCTATTACTTATCACCATTAAGCTGCCGCGCCTTTTGCGCTTTCCCAGCGTGTTGCTTTGAAATCCTCGATCGCTTCTCGCAACGAGCCCTTGAGGCCGTCGTCGATGTTCTTCTTGTCGCGAAGCGTCGTCACCACGGCCGGATGCGAGTTCTCGATGAAGGCACTGAGCTCCTCCTCGAACCGTTTCAGATCGTCGACGGCAATATCATCAGCGAGACCGTTGCTGACGGCCCAGATGATCAGCACCTGCCTTTCGACCGGCATCGGCTGATACTGGCCCTGTTTCAGGATCTCGGTCAGACGACGACCGCGTTCGAGCTGCGACTGGGTCGATTTATCGAGATCGGAACCGAACTGCGCAAATGCGGCCAACTCACGAAACTGCGCAAGATCGATACGCAGGGTTCCCGCAACCTGCTTCATCGCCTTGATCTGCGCCGCACCACCAACTCGGGAAACCGAGTTACCGACGTTGATCGCGGGACGCACGCCCGAGTTGAACAGATCGGATTCAAGAAAGATCTGACCGTCTGTGATCGAGATCACGTTCGTCGGGATGTATGCCGAAATGTCGCCGGCCTGCGTCTCGATGATCGGCAGCGAGGTCAACGAACCGCCGCCGCGAGCGTCGGACATTTTCGCCGCACGTTCGAGCAAGCGTGAGTGAAGATAAAAAACGTCTCCCGGATAAGCTTCGCGACCGGGCGGTCGTCTAAGCAGCAGCGAGATCTCGCGATACGCCGCGGCCTGCTTCGAAAGATCGTCGTAGATCGTCAACGCGTGGCGGCCGTTGTCGCGGAAATATTCGCCGATCGCGCATCCCGAATACGGGGCGAGAAACTGCATGGCGGCGGGATCCGACGCCGTCGCCGAAACGACGACCGTGTAGGCCATCGCGCCGTAATCTTCGAGCTTCTTCACGACCTGCGCCACGGTCGAAGCCTTCTGGCCGATCGCGACGTAAACGCAGATCACGTCCTTGCCTTTCTGGTTGATGATCGTGTCGATCGCGACCGCGGTCTTACCCGTCTGCCGGTCGCCGATGATCAGCTCGCGCTGGCCGCGTCCGATCGGGACCATCGCGTCGATCGCCTTGAGACCGGTCTGCAGCGGTTCCTTAACCGGCTGACGATCAATGATTCCAGGAGCGATGCGCTCAACTGAATTGAATTGGTCCGTGATGATCTCGCCTTTGCCGTCGATCGGATTTCCCAACGCGTCAACGACGCGGCCGATCATTGCGTCGCCGACAGGGACGCTCATGATGCGGCGGGTTCGTTTCACTTCGTCGCCTTCTTTGATCTTCTGAAAATCGCCGAACAGCACGGTACCGACCTTGTCTTCTTCAAGGTTGAGGGCCAGGCCGCGGACCGCGAACGGGAATTCCAGCAGCTCTCCGGCCATGACCTTTTCAAGTCCGTGGATTTCGGCGATGCCGTCGCCGACCTTGATCACGGTTCCTACTTCGTCGACCGTCATGCTCGCATCGAAGTTCTCGATCTGAGCACGAATAATTTCGTTAATTTCGTTGGCTTTAATTGCTTCCATTTATTTGTCCTTAGTTCTTCGTCCTTTGTCCTTTGCTCAGAGCGAGACAAAGGACTAATGACAAAGGACTAACTTCCGATCAGTTCTTCCTTAAGATTTTCCAGCTGAGTTTTTACCGAGCTGTCGTAGATTGTGGACCCGATCTGCGTGACGACACCTCCGATCAAGCTCGGGTCGATAGAGTAATTCAGCTTCACTTGTTTTCCCGTGAGCCTCTCAAGATTCATTTTCAGCTCGTTCGCCTGGGCGACCGATATTTCGCGTGCCGAGGTCACCTCCGCGATCACGCTGCCGCTGCGTTCTTCGAGTACGGCGTCGAACTTGGCATTGATCTCCCGAAGTTCCGTTAGACGGCTGTTGCGAAGAAGGACCCGGAGAAAATTCGCTGTCGTTTTGGAGGGCTTCACTTTCGCGAGCAGCCCATCAAGAATTCTCTCCTTGCTTGCGTGCTGGACGGACGGGTTTCGAAAAGCACTCTGCAGATCCGGGTTACCGGAGATCAGCTGCTCCCACGCTCTCAGCTCGCTCTTTACCGTTTCTGTTTCGCCCGAACCGGCGACGACGTCCGCCAGAGCGGTTGCGTATCTGCGTGCGATCGTTTCGATACTCATTAATTCAACCCCCCGATCGCCTGGATGCCCGACTTGACCAAAACAGCGTCGTTGTCGGAGTTTATTTTTCCGCGGAGTTTTTCTTCAGCAAGTCGCACACTTTCCTCAGCCGAAAAACGCCGGAGCTCAGCTTTCGTCTGGAGCGCGAGCCTATTGATCTCGCTCTCGGCCTGCTGGCGCATCTTCGCGATCTCCGCTTCAGTCTGCTGGGTGATGTTCAATTTCTCCGCTTCAGCTTCCTCTTTCGCCCGGGATACAACCGACGCCTTTTCCGAATCGAGGGCTGCCAGCTTAGCTTCCGCGGACGTCAACTGAGCAAGAGCCGCCTGCTTCGCCTGCTCCGCCTTGATCAATTCGGAACGAATCGCTTCCCGTTTTGCCATGAACGCGTCGCTTAGCGGTTTCCTTGCGACGTAGACGAGCAGTGCGACGAAGATGGCGAGGTTTATAAACTTCCACGCTTCAAAGCCCGGGATATTCAAATAGTCGTTGTAGAACTTCATAAAGCCGCCTGCGGCATGCTCACCGCCCTCGGCCGCATGCCCACCGGCTTCAGCGAACAAAAAAATTACGTTGAAAAAAAAGGCAAACATACTTCGCTACGCTTTCAAGATATTGCTGCTGATCCTTTCCGCCATCGCTTCCGCTTCGCGGGCGATCACCGCCTTCGCCTCGGCGGCCTGATTTTGAACTTGCTGCTTCTCAGCCGCAAGCAACGCCGCCGTCTCGCTCTTTGCGGCCGCTATCTTCTCCTGCCGTGAATTGATCGCGGCAACCCGCTGTTTTTCGATCAACTCGTAGCCTTCGCTACGGGCCGAAAGGAGCTCGCGATTGTACCGGGTTTGCTTCTCGGTCACGTCACTTAGGATCGCCTCGGCTTCGCTGCCGTGACCGCCCTTATGCTTTTCGCGCGATTCGATGACCCGGTTGATCGGCCTGAAAAACGTGCGATTCAGGATCCAGATCATGATCAGGATCAATGCAATATGTACGAAGAGTGTGCCGTCCGGAAAGAGCTGGATCGATTCGGCAAAAGCCAGCAGAAACATATTTAATTTAATCTATTATCGCTTTACGAAACCCGCGAAAAATCTAGCTAATCTCAAAACATAAGAGATTATCACGCAGGTTTTTGACGGTCAACCGAGAGCGGTCGAACCTTCGCCCGTGGAGTCAGCAGATCGCGGCTAGGCGCCGATTTCTCGATCAGCCGTGTTAGAGTTTTTGCCTACATCTCGATGCGAGGCAAACCAAATGACAAACAAGGTCGTGCACCACGCAATCGCACGCTCTTGGTGGGAACCGGTGAGGCGGCGGAGCTAAAACGCTGCATAGTCGGGCCCGACCAGGTTGGAGCCTCAGTGCGAAATCAGATCGTGCATGGGGAAGCTTCGGCCGTACTTCCCAAACTCCGGCCAGCAACTTTCGACCTTCTCTTCGCCGACCCACCCTACAACCTTTCAAAAAAGTTCGGTGCCGAAAAATTCAGCAGCAAGAGCAGCGATGACTACGAAGCCTGGCTGGCAGCATGGCTCGGGATATGCGCTCCGTTGTTGAAGCCCACGGCTTCCGTTTACGTCTGCGGCGACTGGCGTTCGAGTGCCGCGATCCAACGCGCCGGGTCGAGATACTTCAAACTCCAAAGCCGCATAACGTGGGAACGCGAAAAAGGACGCGGAGCCAAACGCAATTGGAAGAATGCGGCCGAGGACATTTGGTTCTTTACGATGTCCGACGAATTCACTTTCAATCTGGATGCGGTGAAACAGCGCCGACTTGTCCGTGCACCTTACCGTGAGAATGGAAAACCGAAAGACTGGAGCGAATCGGAAGGCGGAAATTTTCGTGACACTCATCCGTCGAATATCTGGACGGATATCACCGTTCCCTTCTGGTCG
>DATLCA010000127.1:0-3752 GCA_035526605.1 Pyrinomonadaceae bacterium
CGATAAAGGAAGTCGCGGGCCTTCGCCAGATCTCCGTTCCCGAGGTAGATCACGCCGATATTGTTCAGCGTGTTACCTTCCAACTCTCTTTTCTTAAGTGTAAGGATGATCTTTAATGCCTGGTCGTAGTAATCCAGCGCAGCGGCGGTGTCCCCGAGGTCGTCGTAGATCGCCGCGAGGTTGTGCAGTGCCGCGGCTTCCCCTTCCCGATCGCCGCTCTCGCGTGCAAGCTTCAGCGCTTGGGCGACACATTCAACCGCTTTCTGGTTTTCGCCAATCGAGCTGTAAACAACACCGAGGTCTCCCTGCGTAATGATCTCGCCGGCCTTGTCGCCGATCCGCTTCTGGATAACAATCGCTTCCCGAAGCGCGGCCAAAGCCTTCGGTTTTTCCCCAAGAGCGTCGTAAGTGTTACCGATGAGAGTCAGCGTAAATGCCTCACCCTGCAAATCCTTTAGCTCCCGGCGGAACGCCAGGGCGACATTCAAGTACTGGAGCGCCTTCGCGTTAAGACCGCCGTGCAAGTAAAGTGAGCCGATCCGGTTAAGTGTGATCGCGAGATTTTCGTGATCGTCTATCTCGCCGAGTATGTCCGCGACCCGCAGGTACAGATGGAGGGCTTCCGGTTTTTCGATCAAGTCGTCGTGAACATTTGCGGCCGCGTTGAGCGAGTTCGCCTCTTCGGCCCGGCTGCCGATCGAATGAAAAATATCCGCGGCACCAGTGAATTTTTTTATCGCGGCGCGGCGTTCGTCATCCGAGGCGGTTTCGGGAACGGCGTTGGCTGCGCGAAACAAAGCGACGGCTTGCTGGTACTTCTGACGGTCAATCGGCGTGGTCGGCTGCTGAGCGGCGAGGAGGGACGGTTGAACGCATAACAGCGCGAACAATCCAATCGTGGCGACAAGTTTTTGGCGGCGAAAGATCGTCATAGATTTTCCGGCGGCCGGGTGAGCGGTTAGCGGGGAGAGAATATCACAAACGCGTGTTACCGGGGCCGCCAATGAGGAGTGCACATTTCGCCGGTTTAAGTTACAAGGCTTTTAAACGCGGAGATCGCGGGGAACGCGGTGAGGAACCTTGAGGTCCTCACCGCGTTCCCCGCGATCCTTCCTTCAAACTTCGGCGTTGTCCGCGTTAAATCAAACTAATCAACAAACTCGACGTCGACCTTGTTACGAATTATTCCCGCTTCGTAGCCTTCCGCGAGCAGGCGGCGCACCCCTTCTTTGCCGCGTTCGCCATAATCGAGCGTGAGATCGTTCACCCACATCGCCACAAATCGATCCGCAACTTCGGGCGCCATGTCGCGTGCGAACTGCATAGCGTACGCAAGCGCGTCCTCGCGGTTCTCCATCGAGTACATGATGCTGCGGTGCAAGTGACGCGAGACCTGTCTCATCAGGTCGGGGCCAAGGTCGCGCCTGATGGCGTTGCCGCCCATCGGGAGCGGAAGCCCGGTTCGCTCATGCCACCATTCGCCGAGATCGAGAACTTTGTCGAGTCCGAGTTCCTTGTAAAAAAGCTGGCCTTCATGAATGAGCAGGCCGGCGTCGACCTTCCCTTTCTGAACCGCGTCGATGATCTGGTCGAACGGGTAAACTTCGTATTCGAACTTCGAACTGTAAAGCCGCAGCGCGAGGAACGCGCTCGTCAGCTCACCCGGTATGGCGATCTTCATGTTGGCGATCTCGTCGGCGCCGCGGGGCTCCTTCGAGACGACGATCGGGCCGTATTTGTCGCCGATGCTTGCGCCGTGCGGGAGCAAAGCATACTTGTCCGAGACGTAGGCGTAGGCGTGAAACGAGATCGCGGTCACGTCGTACACCCCTTTCTTCGCGTCCTCGTTGAGGGTTTGGATATCTTTCAGCGTGTGCTCGAACTTCAGGTTTTCCGTCTCCAGCTTGTTCGTCGCCAGGCCGTAGAACATGAACGCGTCGTCCGAATCGGGCGAATGTGCGACAGAGATAGTGCGCTGGGCCGGGGATTTTTCGGTAGCTGTTTCCATACTTCAGTACTGCTTGTAATAAATATTGGTATCGTAGAAAACCTTGATTTTACCGTTTTCGGCGTACTTAGCAAAAAGCCCGGTCAGCTCTTTTTCGAGGGCCGGAAATGCGGGGTCATCTTCGGCCGGCATGTACGAGGATGAAAGGACCCGGCCGCGCAGGCCTTCGAGATCGAAAACCTGTTCGTTCGAGTACGTCGCCCGCTCATAATCCGGTCCGAAAAACCTCGCGAGTTTTTCGTGATCGATATTTTCGTGTCGGACCTTGTCGTAATCGTTCGCGTGTTTTTTCAACAGCAGTTCGTAATCGCGAAGAAACTCGGTCGTGTCCAATTGTCGTTCGTTCCAAATGAGCGAGACGTGACCGCCCGGCCGCAATATTCGTGTGAATTCGGTAAGCGTCCTTTCCGGATGGAACCAGTGAAACGCCTGAGCGGCGATCACGAAGTCGATTGACGAATCCGGGAGGCTCGTATCTTCGGCGGTACCTTCGTGACTGATAAAATTTGGAAACTCTTTCAAGTAATCTTCCGCTGCCTCACGCATCGCAGCATTGGGCTCAACGCCGTAGACCGTGCTTCCGTTTTCGAGAAACAGCTTCGCGGACAGGCCGGTGCCGGAGCCGACGTCCGCAAGTACGGAATCAACGGTGAGCCCCATCGCATTTTTGAATAGTTCGAGAATTTCCGGCGGGTAGCCCGGTCGGTATTTGGCGTAGTTGGCGACGCGGTTCGAGAAGCGATGGATTGTGTCAGACATTTGTTTTCCCGTGCTTTCCGGCAGATCTTCTTAGCGGCTTTGCGACCTTGCGGGAACATTCTTTCGGATCCCTATCGACACCCAATTATCAACGGTAGTTTCCCGCAAAGTCGCAAAGAAGAATGAGGATCAAGAATCGATCTCATCACCGGTCCATTGCGTCTTCCGCGAATGCGGCACATCGAACTGATCCAAGATCCGGTTACACAGATGCTCGACAAGCTCGTCGATCGTTTTCGGGCGATGATAGAACCCGGGGCTCGCCGGAAGGATTTGTGCGCCGGCCCTCGAAAGCCTGAGCATGTTTTCGAGATGGATCGCGTTGTACGGGGTTTCGCGCGGAACGAGAACAAGTTTTCGGCCTTCTTTCAAACAAACGTCCGCGGCGCGGTGTATCAGGTTCGTCCCGGCTCCGGAAGCGATCGCACCAAGCGTTCCCATCGAGCACGGAACGATGATCATTCCCGCCTGCTTATTTGAACCTGACGAGGGCTTCGCCGCCAGATTGTCCAAACGCCAAAGCCGGATCAACTTCGAATCTGCCTCGAGCCCGATCCATTCGTTTATCTTCGCCGCGTCAGCGTCGCGAAGATTGACTCCCATCTCCACCTGCGCCACGGTCGCCGACGTCCCCGACATGATCAGATTTACCGTTTCGACGGCGCCGCTGGCAGCCAGAAGCTGCAGGGTCCTGTGCGCGTAGATCGTCCCGGACGCTCCTGTTATACCGACGGTTAACTCCATAAGGTGCGAATAAATTCTAGATTAAATAGAAACTTGATACAAAACCGGGATCGAGTTCGCGTTATCAGATAGGAACGCTCGGAAACAGGTGAATTTTTTTAGGAGGTGAGGCATGAACGGCTGCGAATGTACGATTTATAAAATGATTTTGGGTCTGGTCAGCAACGACTACGTGGCGTGGGCTTTCATGAATCTCTCCAACGCCTACAAGTACGCCGGGCTCCTGGTCTAAGTTTTCGAA
>DATLCA010000128.1:0-1531 GCA_035526605.1 Pyrinomonadaceae bacterium
GAAGGCGAGCGGGTACCACGGTTCGATCTTACCCAGGAGCCGTGGTTTTATTTCCGGATGGCGACTTAAATAAAAGTTCAGCCCCGCCGCGTATGCGTCGCAGATCGACCGTGTGTGTTCGTCGAGGCGCGCATATTCTTCGCGGGCGAGACGGGGGATCTCGAGTGCATGATTGAGGCGATCATTGTTTAGAGTCTCTTCGCCGTAGAGCTCGGACGCACGGCCGATGGATCTGATGTAGTTGTCCTCGATCCGCCAGAAATTATCTTCGGCCTGGGCGTATGCGAAACCGAACACCGTGCTCGCATCCGTCTTCCCGAAGACATGTGGCACGCCATACACGTCGCGGTAGATCGTGACCTGGCCGGCGAGGGCTTTGGCATCGACATGGCGGCCACGTTCAGCGGAAGAAGCGGTTTGTGAAAGGATGATCGCCGATGAGCACAGCAATGACCATCGGGCGATCAAACGAATGATTTTGCTCATATATCAAGCTCCTCAATTTCTGGTCAAACCCCGGCAGGGTACTTCTGCATTTCCGATTCCCATTTCGCCAACTCACCCCGCAGCCTCTCGAGCGTCGCGGGCTGCGTCCCTTTGAAATCTGCCTGCTCGTGGTCATCTACGGAAAGATCGTGAAGCCACTCGCTCTTGCCTTCCCGGATGTATTTCCATTTCCCCCTCCGCACTGAGCCCTGACGCCGCGTACGCCAGAAGAAGGTCCGTTCGTATAGATTGCGCTTCCCGGTGAGAACCGGCCTGAGATCTTCCCCGTCGAGCGGATACTGCGGGTCCGGTTTGTTTCCGGCGGCGGCGATCATCGTCGCGGTCAAATCCATCGTGATGATCGGCTGTTCGGTCGTGGTATGGGGTTTCGTCGAGCCTGGCCATCGAACGATCGCCGGGACCCGAACGCCACCCTCATGGAGATCGAATTTTTCACCCTGAAACGGCCAGTTGAAGGAGAACCTCTCGCCGCCGTTGTCACTGGTGAAAATGACCAGCGTGTTCTTTTCCTGTCCGGTGTCACGCAGGGTCGCAAGTACCCGTCCGATATTCTCATCCAGGCTCCTCATCATGTCCGCGTAGACTTTGACGGATCCGCCTGCGGTGTATCCGGCATATCCGTTCTTCAGCCTCCGACTAACCTCGATATCTCTCGGTCCTTCCCAGGGCCAATGAGGCGCATTGAAATGAAGACTTAGATAATACGGGTTTGTGCGGCGACGCTTTATGTATTCGATCGCCTTATCGGTAAGCAGGTCCGTCAGGTATCCATTCTTCTCGACGGGCACCTCTCCTTCGAATAGATCCGGGTCACCCGAAATGTCTTTATGCGTGAAAAAGTCCGCCGCCCCGCTCATCAATCCGAAGAACTGATCAAAGCCGAAATGCAGCGGACCGAAATCAGGCAGATATCCAAGATGCCACTTGCCGACAAGGGCGGTATCGTAACCGGCCGCTTTTATAAGGGACGATACGGTCGGATGCTCGTGCGGGATCCCCACGACCTTGATACGATCCCCAAGCT
>DATLCA010000129.1:0-18171 GCA_035526605.1 Pyrinomonadaceae bacterium
AGGTTCCGGTTGTGCTACGCCAGACTGCCTGGTCGGTCTTACCGTCACCGTCATAGTCGCCTTGCACGGCTAAATCTGACGCTGTGAGACCGAATCCGCCGCCTTGGAGCGTCCCGGTTCCGCTCGCCAGCCAGTACCAGATCATCTGGCCGCTACTCGCCCGCGTAACCGCAAGGTCCGTCTTGCCGTCGCCGTCATAGTCGCCCGGCACGACCACATCGGTGGGGAATCCGAAAGTGGTGACAGAGACCGTTCCGGGTCCGTTCAGTGCCAGCCAGAATGCGGCCGCTCCGCCACCTGCGTCACGCTGCACGCAGAAATCGTTGCTGCCGTTCCCGTCGTAATCGCCCGGAGCGGGTGTGTCGCCGTTGACTCCCCACCGCACAACGTTCACGGGACCGTTCGCGGTGGTCCGGTAATACCAGAAGCTCGGCTGCCCGGCGGAGGCGCCACTGCGATACACTGCCAGGTCCGCTTTGTTGTCGCCGTTGTAGTCTCCGACGACGGTCGGATCGTCGCCGGTCTGACCAAATGCCTCCACGCGCGCCGTGAAGCCGTTACTGTTTAGTATGTAGAACGCGGCAGAGGTCGGAACGCCCGGACGCCAGACCGCAATGTCGTCTTTCAGGTCCCCGTCGAAGTCGTCTGCGACGAAGAAGTCCGACGCGAGACCCCACGAGTACGACTGCGTCGGGCCACCGGAGCTCGGGTTTATGAACCACGCAACTTGCCCGCCCTGACCGCTGCCCACATTCCGGACGACCGCGTAGTCGGTCGACCCGTCCCCGTTGAAATCCAGCGCGGCATCAGCGGCCGCCGCGGTCGTTATGTTGATGGACCAACCGGACGGTAAGCTGTTGTTGTCGATCACCTGATCGTCCACCACGTACAGATTCCATGTCCCGTTCGGTGCCGTCCCGTTGAAGATATTAAACGTCGTCGGGTAACTCATCAGGCCGGGGCCCGGGGCTGGGAAATTGTCCTGGCCACCGGGTTCCGGCGTCGCCAGGCCTAAAAAGTTCGAGGGTTGGAATGTGCCCGACGGGGTCACCGTGGTTGGATCATTGGGCAGCGGCCCCGCGGCTGTCTGGTCAAATGTATACGTCACGTTGGTGTGATCGCCCGAGCCCTCGGCGTCCGACATTACGATCGACGTCGCGCCGGTCGGACCGACGAGCAAGACGTCCAAATCGTCGGGGAATGTGGACGTGATCGCGAACGTAACAGTCACTTTGGTGATCGTCCCGGACAGGCCCGAAACAACGATCGGAGACGGGTAGTTGGTCGCGGGGACGCCGGGATTGGTACCGGCGTTGTTGCTGACGCGGTCGGCCGGGCTGATGGGAGCCGGGTTGCTAAATACCGTGAGCTGATCGCCGTTTACGTGATTCGACCCGGCTTCGACACGGCGTGCCTTGGCCGCAAAAACGGTGAAGAGCAGAAGGCACGCGACCACGACCGAAACGACAACCGGATCGGAAAAAAAGGACGTTCTTTTTCTGACAAAAAACATAGCTGGTTTCCTCCTTACCAACGGGTAAAATTCGCACGGGTCGGGAATGACTTGCGCGACATCCGGCGCGGTTCTTACCCGACACTTGAATCGCCAAAAACAAATGAGAGCGGGAGGTCTCGCGGTAACAGATCGATAACGAAATTTTGCAAGAGAAGTATTGTGAAGCGAAAAATATGCCTATTACTGGGGAAAGTCAAGGAGATTTGCGCGGCGTGGAGGAAAACCTACTCGATGCACCGGCGGGCCACCCCGAAAACAAAACTAGCGAAGCCCGAAAAATTTCCGAATCGAAGTAAGTACTCCGGCTTCCGTCTCCTCGTGCAACTCTTCGTGCGCATCTTTTGAAACGAGAAGGGCCCGGCGCTCTTCAATGATGTCACGCATCAACTTCATCAAATCGGGATTGGCTTCAAACAATGGACGGATGGCCGACTTTTTTATCTGGATCACTTCGGTCTCCGAATCCGCGATCACCGTTGCTGTGCGGGGCTGGCCGGTAAGAAGACTCATCTCGCCGAAAAAGTCGTTCGCCCGCAGCTCGTTTATAGTCTTCTGATAATCATTTTCGGGGATCTGAACCTTTACCGAGCCGCGAACAATCACGAACATCGAGCTTCCGTCTTGCCCACGTCGAACTATCTCTTCCCCCTGCGCGTAGACGCGGGTGGTGGACGCTTTTGCGACCCTCTCCAGTTCGTCCTCCCGGAGCGGCAAGAACAGGGGCACCTGCTGGAGCTTCTCGGAAACCGTGTTGACGTACTCGACCAAAGTCGTTTCTTCCAGCTTTTCCGCCACGTGGACGGTGCGGGTGGGGTAGGCGAATTCTATCTTCTCGCGATTAAAAACATACCAGATGCGACTGCGTATAAGTGCGTCTGTGTCGTCGTGCTTTGTGTAATCGTCGGCCCAATATTTCACTTCCCAGTCGAGGCCGTTGTCGCCGAGGTTCCTGATCCGAACGACCGGTCTGATTTTCTGGGAGACATTATCGACCTGCCGCACCGCATCGCGAACGGCCTGTATGGTTTTCGCCGGCGAACTTGTGTACAGGGTGCTGAAGAACACGAGGCGGGCGTTCAGGTTCTCGCGCGGGGCGACCTCGATCATTTCCTTCCCCATGATCGTGTTGCTCATGACGAGCAGTTTGTTTTGGAACGTTCGTATCTTGACTCCGCGCCACGAAACGCTTTCGACGACACCGCCCTGCCGGTTCATCATCGTCACAACGTCGCCGACCTGAAAGGGCTGATCTGCCTGAAGCGCAATTCCGGCGAACAAATTTCCCAGGGTGTCCTGCACCGCCAGACCGACGACGATCCCGAGGATGGTCGAACCGGTAAAAAGAGGCGCGAGGGGTACGTCCGGATATTCCGACTGGAAGATGATGAAGAACGAAACGATGTAGATGATGATCGAGAAGACCGTCTTGACCAGCGAAGAGACCTCGGACTGCGATCCTCTTATTGTCGACACGATCACGTTGCCGAGGAATCTGACCAACGAGATCATGATCGCCATCCAGAGCAGGATGCGAATGATCCGGAATAGATTTATGACGAGCGGGACCGAAGTCTCCGCCATCATTCCGGCCCGCCGGTCCATCGAATAAGTCCCGTCTGCCCCGATGGCAATACCGAACCGATTTAGGAAATAGTCGTAGACCACGTCCTGAGCGATAGGTATGAGCAGCAGGATCAGAATAACGATCCCGGTAAAAATGATGAAAAATGCAGCTTTCTTCCTGAAGTCTGAGGCAGGCATATCCGGTCTTTGCGCTAAAACATATCAGCAATCGTTTTCCCAATCAACAAAAGCGAAAGGATCGAGATAATAATCGTAGTGGCCCACGCCGCAACGTTGAGCGCCAGTGAGTTGCAATAATCGCCCATGATCTCGCGATTGTTGGCGAGTGAAAGAACCGCGATGAGGATCACCGGCAGAAGGACACCGTTGATCGTCTGCGTGAAGAGCAGCAGCTTGATCTGCGGGATACCGGGAATTAGGGCGACCACCGCTCCGATCAAAATGAGCGCGGTAAAGATGCCGAGGAAGATCGGAGCTTCGCGAAAAGATCGGGCGAGTCCCTTTTCAAACCCGAGGGCCTCGCTTATCGAATAGGCCGTGGCGAGGGGAAGCACCCCCATCGCCAGCATGGCCGCCCCGAAGAGTCCGACCGCGAACATGTACTTCGCATACGGGCCGGCAATCGGCACAAGGGATTCCGCTGCCGTGGCGGCGGAGTCGATGGTTGTGATGCCCGCGGCGTTGAGCGTCGCGGCGGTCGAGATGACGATGAAGGCCGCGATCATGCAGGCGAAAAGCGTCCCGACGATCACGTCCGCGCGGGCGATGCCTAGATCGTCCTTGTCCATTTGCTTCTCGACGACGGAGGATTGCACATACACCTGCATGAACGGGGTAATCGTCGTTCCGATCAAAGCCATTATGGTAAATAGATAAATCGAATCCGTGCTGAACGACGGCTCGACGAACCCGGACGCGACGTCGCCCCAGTCAGGTTTTGAGACGAACGCGGAGACGACGTAACAAAAGAACACGAGCGACATCAGAAGGAAGACCCGCTCGACCCGCTTTTGCGATCCGCGGACGACGAGCCACCAGATAGCGGCCGCGGCGAGCGGGATAGCAAAATAACGCGGAACGCCGAGCAGTTCGGACGCCTGGGCGATGCCGACGAACTCCGAAATAATAACGCCCGTATTCGCGATGAGCAGCGTTAGCATTATCAACGCCGTCCAGCGCACGCCGAACTGCTCCCGGATAAGGTCCGCGAGTCCTTGACCGGTAACGACCCCCATTCGGACGCACATCTCCTGGACGATGATCAGGCTCACGACCATCGGGATGAACGCCCAGAGCATCGTGTAACCGAACCCGGCGCCGGCTGTCGAATATGTCGCGATGCCGCTGGCGTCATTCCCCGCGTTTGCCGCGATGATGCCCGGGCCAAGAACCGCAAGGTAGGTAAAAAAGCGATATTCGGAAAGACTTCGGCTAAGACGCGAGGGAATACGACCCACTTTTCGCACCAGGTTTTTCGGTGAAAAACGCGTCAAGAACATAGCTTCTACTTTCGCCGTCGCTCATTTCTGGATCAAGAAGTAATAGAAAAAGAGACTATAGCATAAGCGCCCTGGAAGGTGTCTGCGGTACCTTATTTTAGGCGCGTGCCGCGTATTTCCAAGTCCGAAACCGTCCGGGTGCGCACTGCGATTTCGTGCGGGCTGATGGTTTCAGTTTCCCCGGGGCTTCCGCTTTATCCGTTTATCAAGTTTTGCTAGAGTTCCCGTATGAACCGTCACATCTTACGGAAGCCCCTGATCCGCATTCTTCTTTTGGCCGTCATCTCGATGAACGGCGTGGCCGCGCCGCCTTTCTCGCGTGAGTCAAATGTCTTGGTTCCGGCTACCCGTGAACCTGCGCGGGGCAGGCACGCGATGGTCGCCTCCCAGCATGAGCTGGCCTCGAAGATCGGCGTGGATATTCTAAAGAAGGGCGGGAACGCCGTCGATGCCGCCATAGCGGTCGGTTTGGCCTTGGCCGTGGTGTATCCGGAAGCCGGTAACATCGGCGGCGGAGGCTTTATGGTGATTCGCCGCAAAGATGGTCAGGCGTTCGCGATCGACTATCGTGAAAGGGCACCGAGCGCTGCGACGCGCGACATGTTCATCAGCAAGAACGGTAAGTTGATCGAAGGCGAAGGTTCCTCGACGATCGGCTACCGCGCCTCTGGTATTCCCGGAACGCTCGCGGGTTTCGACCTCGCGTTCAAGAAACATGGCTCCGGTAAGGTCGCATGGCGCGAGTTGGTTGAACCGGCGCGGGTGCTTGCGCAAAATGGCTACGTGCTGACGAAACGTCTTGCGGACCTTTTCGTCGATTACAAGAAGTACCTTTCGAAATACCCCGAAAGCAATCGCGTCTTCCTGAACAACGGAAATTATTTCAAAGAAGGCGATCTCTTTCGCCAGCCGGAACTCGCGCAGACCCTGGGTCGAATCTCCACCAAAGGCGCCCAGGATTTCTATTCCGGGAAGACGGCGGAGATGATCGCCGCCGACATGAAGGCCAACGGTGGGCTGGTGACTCTCGACGACCTTAAAAACTACAAACCCACCGAACGTACCCCGCTTCGAGGCAACTATCGCGGGCACGAGATCATAACGATGCCGCCGCCGAGCTCCGGCGGTATCGTGCTCCTGCAGGTTTTGAATATGCTCGAGTCGTACGACTTAAAGGCAATGGGTTACAACTCCGCCGCGAAATATCATTTGCTTGTGGAAGCGATGCGCCGCTCGTTCGCCGACCGTGCGGAGTTTATGGCCGATCCCGACTTTCAGCAGGTTCCCGTCGCGAAGCTATTGGATAAGGCCTATGCGCGCCAGCGCGGAGCTTCGATCGATCTTCAAAAGGCCGGCGTCAGCAGCACGATCGGTCACGGCGAGATTGCTTCGAAAGAGGGAATGGACACTACGCATTTCACGGTCGTGGACGCCGAGGGGAATGTGGTCACCAACACCTACACGATCAACGATCTCTACGGCTCGCGGGTTACCGTCAAAGGGACAGGTGTTTTGTTGAACGACGAGATGGACGATTTCGCCGCCCGGCCCGGCAAGGCGAACATGTTCGGGCTGATCCAGGGTGAGCGAAACAAGGTCGAACCGATGAAGCGCCCGCTGTCGTCGATGACGCCAACTATCGTCATGAGGAAGAACGGGACGCCGTGGTTTGCTCTCGGCGCACGGGGCGGGCCCAGGATCATCAACGCCGTACTTCAGTCAGTGATCAACGTCATCGATCACGACATGAACATCCAGCAGGCGATCGACGCCCCACGCGTGCATCACCAGTGGTATCCCGACGAGATCTTGTTCGAGCCATACGGGCTGTCGCCCGACACTCTGAAAATCCTCCAGAGCTACGGACACGCTTTTGCCGAGAAGCCGGTTTACATCGCTTCGGCGACGGCGATCATGATCGATGAGGATGGGGTGCGGCTGGGAGCGATAGATTCGCGGAGCGACGGTGAAGCCATCGGCTACTGATCAAGATCGTCTTTCTGTAAAAGTTTGGTGGTGCTGTCGGTGACGCTTCCCGGCGTGCGTTGGAGATCGTTGGTGTCGCGCCATGATCCGGTGGGAGAAGTATAAGCGGACGCCGGAATGGACTGAGCTCCAGGTAGTGCGGTTCGGTCGGTTACCCCGGCAATGGAACGCTGCCCGACCGAGTTCAAACTTCCGGCGCCCGACTCAAACATCAATGCATACGCGATCCTCAATAGACTTCCGATACCGAATAAGAGCGCGCCGATCACGGGCATAAATGGCTCGACACCAAGAGCCAACGTGAGCAGCGCTAGCAGCGGCACGATAAGGAATCCAAGCAGAAAAAAGAAAATACCCTGTTTGATGCCTCGACGCCTAGGTGAATCAAATTTGCCGGCAATGCCGACCTTCTGGGCTGAAACTATGCCGTCGTTCGCGACTATCTCCGCAATGCCGCTCAGCAATAATCCGCAACGCGAGCAGAACCGCGTTTCATCTGAGATTTGCTGCTGGCCGCACTTCGGGCAATGCATAGAAAGTCTACTGGTCCTTTTTCAAAAGTTTCGTCGTCCCCTCGGTAACGCTTCCGGGCCGGGCGAGATCGCCGGTGTCGGGTGCGCGCCACGAACCTTCGGGGGGCATATATGAAGAAACGGGCTGGCTTTGCTGCGGGGGCAGGGCACCCATCGCAACATTCCCGTGAAGTGCCGCTGCGTGACCCGCCGCCGGCATCTGATGCAGGGCCGGTTCGTATACTTTGGAAGCTCGTTTCAGAAATGCGAACGAGATAATCAAGAACATCATCGTCGTAAACACCCCGAACACCGCGCAGACTCCCGCCACTTCATCCTCGCCGCCGATTTTAAAAAACGCGGGCATCATCATGACCCAAAAGATGAACCACAGGATAGAGAAGATAACCCCGTTCTTTCTTGAGAAGAAGCTCCCTTTAGGTTTATTAAGCTCGGCGAGCTGCGGCAGGAAGCCGCCGTTCTCGAGCAGTTCGGCGACAAGCCCGAGTTGAAACCCGCACCTCGAACAGAATTTTGTTTGATCCGAAATCTGCTGCTGGCCGCAACGGGGACAGTGCATGGTTTGCTCTCCACTAGATCGACGAAATCCGGAATGTCTTGAAGCCAAACGAATTTTTGCACGAAAAGGTTCGCGATGCAAAAAAACTCGCGTGTCACATACGCGGCAATTTCTTTTCCGACAACATTTGAAATACCGCAAACGCGCGGCCTTGATAATGCTCAGCGCGCCCTACCGTATCCAGAAGCAAGTCGAAAATGGAACGCAGCGCTTCGGGCGCCGGAATCTGTTTTCGTAAGTCGTCGTCCGAATCGAAAAATCGAAATGCCGAGGTGCGCTCGACCTCAACCTCCTCGACATATTCGATAACCCGGGCGGTGGTCGAAAGCTGCTCCGGAAGGGTCCATTCGAATGGGTCGTCCCAGAGTCTAGTCGTTATGCCGCCGCAAGTTTGTTCGACCGCGGCGGCAGATCGGAGGATATATTCGCCGCAGGAGAACATCACCATCGAACGTTCCAGCTTCCGAGGTTTCCGGAACAGGTCGCAATCCTCGATCACCCGCAACAAAGCGATAGTGCGGTGATGGATCGCTGCGAAACGGGTTTCGAAAGATTGGAGCATTGGGTCCATAAAGAAAAAGGCAACAGGCATGTTAGCCCGTCGCCTTCAAGATTGCCATGTAAGCCTGTTTTATTTTTTACTGGCGCGGCGGTCTTTCTCGTATACGCCGAGACCATAATTCTTGCCGTTCCAGTTGACGCCGTTTCCGATGATACCCTTGACGCCCACCTGGGCTCCTTTGGTCGGCACGGCGTCTTCGGTAACGATCCAGATGGATCCAGTTCCGTCGTCGATCTTGTACGCACCGCCTCTAACCCTGGTCCCGGGAATATTCACGCCATAACTGTCACGGACGGTCCCCGCGATGACGACTTCTTTGTTCTGATATCGCGACGGATTGGCCTCGATATCGGCGATGCTGGTCCGGTCCGGACAGGCCGCCGCAAATAGTCCCGCGAACACTACTAAACCCGAAAGAAAAAGTTTTGTTATGTAACTCATTTGTTCTCCTCTTGAAATAAAAATCCGGGAAGAGCAGTGACAGTTCAGAGATTCATTATACCCAAAAATGTTTGCCTAAATTTATGATTTCTGCGATTCTGAACCGGCAGTACCGATTACAGCAATCCCCCGAAATTTAGATGGACATGCTCGCGCCAACGGCCTCCACGGGTGACTTCGCGTTTTCTTCCAGCGTCCGCGCGGACGTGTGGCATCCGCAGAAAGATCCCAAGGCTTACGAGTGGTGGTACTTCGACGCTCTCGCAGATGGGGGCCGGGAAGCACTCGTCATCATGTTTCTCGACAACTTCATCTATTCGCCCCGTTACAACAAAGAAGGAGCCCAGGCCGAAAGATACCCCGCAATCTCGTTCACGTACTTCCGCGACGGGAAGCCGCTATACAGATGCATCAACGAATTTCCTGAACGAGAATTCTCCGCAAGCCGCGAGTCCCCCGAGTGTCATATCGGCGATTCTCACTTCAAATTCGAAAAAGCAGCTTACGGTTCCGGGTACTCGGTTTCGATGAACGCGAGGCTGTCGGGCGGGAGAAGGCTCGAGGCAAGTCTGGAGTGGCTTTCCATCGAGGCAGATTTCGCCGCCGATTCGTTCTGCTACGGCGAAACTTCGCATTGCTGGAACATGGTCGCCCCTCGGTCCGACGTTACGGGAAAAATCACAGTGTACGACCGGAAGGGACGGCTCGCGGATGTCCGGCAATTTCGGGGCACCGGTTACCACGACCACAATCTCGACAACCGATGGCTCGCGAAGACCGTTCGCGACTGGCACTGGGGCCGGGCCCACTACGCGGATTCTACTGTCGTCTTTTATCGGTACTGCGAACTGGGCGAGCACACTCCGAGTACGAAGCTGTTGGTAATAAAAAATGGTCAGCTGCGCGAGAGGTCGGCAGAGTACGAGGAGCAGAATTATGTCCGCGACAAGTTCGGGATCCGATACCCGACGAGACTGCGGCTGATCTCCGAAGACAACATGCGGCTTCGCGTGAAGCCGATCAAGGTCATCGATTCGAGTTTTTATTATTTGAGATTTCTGAGCGAGATCACACTGACGCTCCGCGACGGAATTCCGCGCAAGACGACAGGTATAACCGAGTTCCTGGCGCCAAAGACGCTGAAGTACCGCTGGCTGAATTGGATCAGCGACATGCGCACCGGTAAGAACGGAAAGGCACCTCGGTTGTGAATAGCGACGGAGAAGAGGAGGAGCTCGAAGAGAAGGGGAGTATGCCGTAATTCACGTCTCGCTCTCCAAATCTCAAATCTCAAATCTCAAATCTCAAATCTCAAATTTGAAACATCTTCCGTGTCCCCGGTTTTCACTTTCCCATTTTTTCCCGATCTCACTTCAGCTTCACCGCCGTCCCGTACGCCAACACCTCTGTCGTACCGCCCTGTCCAAACTCGGTCGCGTCGTACCGCATTCCGATTATCGCGTCGGCATGAATTTCATGGGCATGGCGAACCAGCCGATTGAACGCCTCCATGCGGGCTTCCTCACAGACGACCGAGAATTCTTCGATGTTTCCACCGGCGATGGATTTCAGTCCACCGATAAAGCCGCGGCCTATGCCCGTCGCTCGGACCACGATCCCCCGAACGACGCCAAGATACTCCCCGATCTCTCTCCCACTCACATCATTGCCGGTTGTTACAATCATGACCATCGTTATAACTCGAACGCCGTCGGTTTCAAAGCTCCGCGCATTAAACCGTCCGATTCATTTGTGCTAAAATTACGATTTTCCCTCGCTGGCGCCGAAACGCGGAGACGTCACCTGCGGCTCTGGCGCGGCCGAGACGAGTTACCCGGGTTACAGCCGCGGATTTCTTTTCTGAATTAATATTTGAATCGGATTTCTATGGAACACAATCTTTTCAACACACGGCAATCATTCAAGACAGGCAATGGTTCGAATGGCGTCTATTATTCGCTCCCCCAACTAGAGGCCGAAGGCATCGGGAACGTGTCGCGACTTCCGATCTCGATGCGTATCGTTCTCGAGTCCGTACTCAGAAATTTTGACGGCGGAAAGAAGGTGAGCGAGGCAAATATCCGCGCTCTGGCATCGTGGGTCGCGGGCTCCGAGCGAAGTGAAGAAATCCCGTTCATCGTCGCCCGGGTGATCTTGCAGGATTTCACCGGTGTTCCGCTGCTCGTCGATCTTGCGGCAATGCGCTCTGCAGTTCAACGGCTCGGGAAAGATCCCGGGATGATCGAGCCGCTCGTGCCGGTCGATCTCGTCATAGATCACTCGGTCCAGGTCGATTACGCCGGCAGCGAAGGCGCATATAAGCGAAACATGGAAATGGAATTCCGGCGCAACGAGCAGCGATATCGATTCTTGAAGTGGGGCACGCAGGCCTTCAATGGATTTAGCGTTGTGCCTCCGGGAATCGGCATCGTACACCAGGTGAACCTCGAATATCTCGCGAAAGGCGTGTTTGAGCGAGACGGCGTCTATTTTCCTGACTCCCTCGTCGGAACGGATTCGCACACGACGATGATCAATGGTCTTGGAATCGTTGGCTGGGGCGTTGGCGGCATCGAGGCGGAAGCGGGAATGCTTGGCCAGCCGGTCTACTTTCTTACGCCCGATGTCGTCGGCGTCCACTTGACCGGTGTCCTTCCCCAGGGCGCAACGGCGACAGACCTCGTTCTGCGAATCACGGAGATGCTTCGGAAGGCAAATGTCGTCGGCAAGTTCGTTGAATTTTTCGGCGTCGGAGCCGCGGCCCTTAACGCTACAGACCGTGCGACCATCGCTAATATGGCGCCCGAATACGGGGCGACGATGGGATTTTTCGGCACCGACGAAAGGACGTTGGAATATTTCACCAACACCGGACGGGACGCGGAGCAGATCGAAACCATCCGAAACTATTACACGGCCCAGGGAATGTTCGGAATTCCGAAGCAAGGTGAGGTCGATTACTCGACCGTGATCGAGCTTAATCTTGAAACGGTAACTCCGTCCGTGTCCGGCCCGAAGCGCCCGCAGGACCGCATCGAGCTCTCGAATCTGGACGACCGCTTTTTGGAACTGTTCAGCCAGCCGGTGTCCGACGGCGGATACGGAAAAGATGCGGCGGATCTTGAGAAACGGTACATGGTCCACATGGCCGGACACCCGGCCGAAGTTATCGCCGGCGGTGGCGACCAAAACTCCAGATCGATCCCGCTCCCGGTGATGAGCGATCTTGTCAGCGAAAAAAACACGAACGTGACGACCGAGATCGAGATGATGAACAATCGTCCCACTCCCGACCGCGTTGCGATCGATCCTGAAGCGTCGGGCGACACGGCAAGCACCTCAATCGGAAACGGCGACGTGCTGATCGCCGCGATCACTTCCTGCACCAATACTTCCAACCCGGCGGTCATGCTTGCCGCAGGGATCGTCGCGAAAAAGGCGTCGGAACGCGGGATGAAGGTGCCGCCCTATGTTAAGACATCGCTTGCCCCCGGGTCGCGGGTCGTGACCGAGTATCTCGAAAAAACGGGACTGCAGCAGTACCTCAACGATGTCGGCTTCAACCTTGTCGGATACGGCTGCACGACGTGCATCGGGAACTCCGGGCCGCTCGACGCAGCGATCGAGGAGGAAATCGTCGACAACGACATCATCGCGGCATCCGTGCTCTCCGGAAATCGAAATTTCGAGGCGAGGGTTCACCAAAACATAAAGGCGAATTTCCTTATGTCGCCTCCGTTGGTCGTCGCATACGCTCTCGCCGGAACAGTCATCAAGGACGTCTACCTTCACCCGATCGGAAAAGATCGAGACGGAAATGACGTGTTTTTGAAAGATATCTGGGCGTCGCTCGACGAGGTCAAGGAAATGCTTGAAGCGGCGTTCGATCCCGAAACGTATCGACGGCTATACAGCGAGTTCGCGGAGAAAAATCCGCTTTGGAATGACATCGAATCCAGTTCGGGGCAAATCTACGAATGGGACCGGAATTCGACCTACATCCAGGAACCACCGTACTTCGAGGAGTTTTCGATGGAATCGGGAAGTTTTTCGGACTTTTATTCGGCCAGGGCGCTGGCGATTTTCGGGGACTCGGTTACGACCGACCATATTTCACCCGCGGGTGCGATCAAGGCGAATTCGCCCGCCGGCATTTATTTGCAGCAGGTCGGGGTCAAGCCCGAGGATTTCAACTCGTACGGCTCGCGGCGCGGGAACGACCGGGTAATGCTTCGCGGAACCTTTGCTAATGTCCGCATAAAGAACTTGATGGTCGCACCGGTCGAGGGAGGCCTGACCAAGCACCAGCCCGATGGTGAGGAGTTAACGATCTACGACGCGGCGATGAAGTATAAAGAGGAATCGACGCCGCTCATCATTTTCGCGGGGCAGGAGTACGGTACCGGCAGCTCGCGCGACTGGGCAGCGAAGGGCACGCGTTTGATGGGCGTTAAGGCGGTGATAGCCCAGTCGTTTGAGCGGATACATCGGTCGAACCTGGTCGGGATGGGCGTCTTGCCGCTGCAGTTCAAAGATGGCCAGTCTGCGGCGAGTCTCAAGATCGTGGGCAGCGAGACATACGATTTGATCGGGATGGAGAACGGACCGGTCAGCCCGAGGCAGGATGTGACCCTCCGGATCAACCGCGAAGACGGTACCAGCGAAGAAACGAGCGTTTCGCTGCGTATCGATACGCCGATCGAGCTCGAATATTATAAGGGCGGGGGTATTTTGCCATACGTTCTTAGATTGCTGGTGGCAGCATAATTACTAACATGTATGACCGGCAACCTCGCGAGGCCGGCACAGGGCCGCTGGCGACCAGGCGGTCACAATTAACGGGTCCTGGCAAAAAAACCTTTGCAAGATACCCGAAAAGTAGTAAATTTAACCGCATCCGACGGCAATCCACCCGTTTTTATAAGTAAAGTTCAGGAGTAGTTTGTAATGAGAAGAGTAATTTCATCTGTCCTTATAGTAATTTGCGTTTCGTTGTTCGGCTCGTCGGCGATGTCCCAGAAGTCGAAGTCGGCAGGCCAGCTCCAGCGCGCGAGTCAGGCCACGTCTGCCAAGGCGACGAGTTTCGCAAGCGCCGCCGCCTACTCCGATGGAAAGGCTGTTTGGCTCGCCTGGCAGATGGAAGCCGAATTCGGGAATATCGGTTTTAACGTCTACCGCGTCGGCGGCAACGGAGTTGAGCTTCTCACTCAGGTAAGAATGGTTCCAGGAGCCGCGATGCACGCCAGGGAGGTTCCTGAGTACGGTGCTACTTATAATTTCTACGATGGATCCCCGGACGGAATGTCGAGCTACTACGTCGAGTCTCTTTCGCTGACAGGTGCCAAGGTTGCGAGCCAGCAAGTGTACCCGCGGTACGTACCCAGCCTGGCAGAGTTTACGGGCTTGTCCGACGAACAGATGCAACGTCGCGGAGACGTGCTGGATCCGACATCGGTCGAGAATACGATCCCGAACTTTACCAAAGATATCGCCGCAGAGGTGGAAGAATACAGGCAGCTTGCCGACGCTTCCACGCACCGCATGGTCATATCTCAGCCGAACGTTGCACGTATAGGTGTTAAGCGGGCCGGCCTATACCGCGTAACGCGGGCGCAGCTCGGGGCGGCCTTGTTCGATGTCAACAGCGACTCCAGCCTTTGGCAGCTTTATGTCGAGGGGGTTCAGCAAGCGATCATCGTGGGGCCTGGTGCGTCCTATATCGAGTTCTACGGCACCGGGACCGATACGGCCGAGTCCGACACCCGGACATACTACTTGATTAAAGGGGCGACTGCCGGCAAAAGGATCGAGAACCGTGTCGCCCATCCGGCCGCAGGTACCGTGATCACTCCGAATTATTTTCAGACGTACGTCAAGAAAGAGCGTTTCAATTTTCTCGATGATATTTTCAACAACGATGCCGAGAACTATTTTGGCCGCGGTTACAACTCCAGTCCGAACGGAGCTCCCGTAACATTCAATCTTTCGGGCATCGATTTCAACCGGCCGAATGCCACGATGGAGCTCCGATTTCAGGGCTATTCCAACGGAAGCCATGTGGTCGAAGTTACGCTCAATGGCCACGCCCTCGCTCCGACGAACGGCTCAAACCTTGATAACTTTAGCGGGACCTATTCCATCCCGACGTCGTTCTTGCTCGAGGGTGCCAACAGCATCAAGTTCAGGGCCGCCGGCCCGGTCGCAGATTTCGTTTTCTTCGATACGATCAGTATCGGGTACAACCGTAAATTCCTGGCCGAACAGAATACGTTAAATTTCTATACGCAAAGCCTTCGCATCGCGAAACTCGACGGGTTTACGTCGCCAAACGTCCGGGTCTTCGACATGACGCACGACGGAAACCCCGTCTTGGTGACGAATTTGGTGTTCCAGCAGATCGGTTCGACCTTTGGTACCAATATGCCTGCGGCTCGCGGCCGGTCGTTCTTTGCGGTTGAAGATTCGGCTATCCTCACCCCGGTTACTGTAACCGCGAACAATCCCGATCTTCTGAGCGTGCCGGCGAACGCGGCGAGCCTGGTTATTATTTCTTACAAGGATTTTATGACCCAGGCGGAGGCTTGGGCGGACTACCGCAGAAGCCAGGGAGTCACCGTTAAAGTTGTGGAGGTCTCGGAGGTGTACGACGAATTCAATTACGGCGTAATGAGTTCGGAGTCGATCAAGAGCTTTTTGCAGTATGCGTATCAGAACTACCTGACCCCGCCCCAGTATGTTTTGCTGGTCGGCGACGCGTCATGGGACCCCCGCAACTACGAAGGCGAAGGCTTCTATGATTTTGTCCCACCGAAGCTCGTCACGACTGTTTACAGCGAGACCGCAAGCGACGAATACCTGGCCGACTTCAACAGCGACGGTCTGACGGAGATGGCGATCGGACGAATCCCCGCACGAACCGTCACGGAAGTGAACACGATGTTCACGAAAACGCAGAATTGGGAAGCCGCGCTTACCCCGACGACGATGTCTACCCGCGGCGTCCTTTTCGCCTACGATTTCAATGACGGATACAACTTTGCGACGATGAGCACCCGGCTCCGCAACCAGCTTCCGGCGGACACTCCCGCGACGTTTGTTTATCGGGGAGAAACCAACGCGAATGCAAATCTCCTCGCCGCCATGAATACCGGAAAATTCATGGTGAACTACTCCGGACACGGAACGCCGGGATCCTGGGGAGGAAACCCCCTGTTTTTCAATGTGGACTCGGTGGTCGCGACGACGCCGCACAGCCCGGCGGTTTACACGATGCTCACCTGCTTGAACGGGTATTACCACTGGCTCTATTTCCCGAGCATCGCGGAGACGCTGGTCAACTCGCCTAACAGAGGCGCGGTGGCGGCGTGGGCGTCGAGCGGTAAAACCCTGCCGAACGTCCAGGAAGAAATGGCCACGCGCTTTTATTCAAAAGTGGGCGCCGGAACAATTCCGCGGATGGGCGATTTGGTCCGTGACGCAAAGACGGCACTTGTCCCGCCGTTCGATAGCCCGGACGTCCGCCTCTCTTGGGCATTGCTCGGGGATCCGATGCTGAAGGTCAGGTAACGAAAAAAAGGCGTGCTTCACAAAGCACGCCTTTTTAATTTTGGTACTCGCGGCGGGATTCGAACCTGCGACTTCTTCCTTCGGAGGGAAGCACTCTATCCACTGAGCTACGCGAGCAGGAAAATCATTTTACACTCTTCTCTTGCTTCGGCTCAATCCGGATCGTCTTGATCCGGATCGGTTCGATCGGCCGCTCGCCGTCTTTCGGCTGCACGCCGGAGATCGTTCGAACGTTGTTCATCCCCTCTATCACCTTCCCGAAGATCGTATATTTGTTATCAAAACCGGATTCACGTTTCAGCGTGATAAAGAACTGGGAGTTGCCGGAGTTCACGTCCTGGCTTCGGGCCGCTCCGACGATGCCGGTGTCATAAGGAATATCGGAAAACTCGGCGGGGATGTTTGGCTTATCGGACTTGCCGGTGCCGTCGTTCGACGGGTCGGCGTCCTTGGACAGCGGGTCGCCGCCTTGTATTACGGATGTATTTATCCGGTGGAACGTCGTGCCGTTGTAAACCCCTTCCTGGGCGAGCTGCTTGAATTGGGCAACTGTCTTCGGCGCGATATTCGAATACAGCTCCATCCTGATCGTTCCGTAAGCGGCCGCGTTTTCCAGTTCGATGACGGCGATCTCATTGTCCGCGACCGGGGCCACGCCTTTCTTCACCTCAGCGTTCGAGCCGGCGCGATTCGAGTTCGAACTCGGGCTGCAGCCGACAAGAAGACTCAGCATCACAAAAAAGAATATTGTAATTTTCATTTAAGTTGAGAAGTGTCCAGGATAATCGTCACCGGGCCGTCATTCACGAGCTCGACATCCATCATCGCCTGGAACTTTCCGGTTGCGACTTTGGAGACATGCCGTGCGCAGTGGCCGACAAAAAACTCGTAAAGACGATTTGCTTCAGCCGGCGGAGCCGCGCCCACGTACGAGGGCCGGCGTCCTTTCCTCACATCGGCATAAAGCGTAAATTGGGAAACTACCAAAAGCTCGCCTTCGATATCGATGATCGAGCGGTTCATCTTTCCGTTTTCGTCATCGAAGATTCTCAAATTGATTATCTTATCGATAAGTTGAACGGCGTCTGCTTCGACGTCACCGGTCCCGACGGCAAGTAGTATCAGAAGTCCCTTTCCGATTTCGCCCGTCGCCGCGCCGTCGACCGTGACCTTCGCCCGGGAGACGCGCTGCAAGACAGCGCGCATTTAAGCCGCGCCGTCCTGAATGGTCACGCTTTTCATAACGACCGGCTCGACCGGTTTGTCTTTGTGATCCGTTTCCGTTTCGGCGATCGCGTCGACCACGTCCTGCCCTTCAATGACTTTGCCGAACTTCGCATACGCGGGCGGCAGCGGATAGTCGACATGCATGATAAAAAACTGCGAGCCATTAGTGTTCGGACCCGAATTCGCCATCGCGACGGTCCCCTTCTCGTACGTTCCCGCGTAGAGGTCTGAGCTTCGGTCTATCTCATCATCGAACTTTCCGCCCCACGCCGATTCGCCGCCGTATCCTTCGCCCAAAGGGTCGCCGCCCTGTATCATGAAGTTCCTGATTACGCGATGAAATACCACCCCGTCGTAGTAATTCTTTTCCGCCAAAAGCCTAAAATTCTCAGTCGTCTTCGGAGCGTCCTGCTCCAGAAGTTCGACCTTGATCGTTCCCTTGTTCGTTTCGATAACCGCTGTTCTGTTAGCCACTTAATATTTCTCCTCTCTCAGTATGAACCGCTCAATTGCCGCGGCAACGCCATTCTCGTCGTTAGTAACAGTTGTATAAAATTCACCGCGTTCTAGCAAACTTGGGTCGGCGTTTCCCATTACGACTCCGGTGCCAGCGAACTCGAGCATCTCGACATCGTTGAAGTTGTCTCCCATCGCCATCACATTTTCCGGCTGCAGTCCGTTCATCAGCGCAAGCTTCT
>DATLCA010000130.1:0-1729 GCA_035526605.1 Pyrinomonadaceae bacterium
GGCGTGTCACGCCAAAGGTACTGCTCGATTCCGGATTTGAGTTTGAATTTCCGGAGTGGAAGTCAGCGGCGGTGGCGTGGCCCGATGGCGCAACGGAGGAGCTTTCGGAGAAACTGAAAGGTGAAAACTAAAAACTGAAAATGTCGGACCGAAATTTTCTGACGTTTTCCGTTTTTAGTTTTCACTTTTCAGTTTTTCGGAGAATATTGTGGAAGCATGAAAACTTTATTTTCTATCCTGTTCCTTTTCACGGTCGCTTCGAGCGCGCAATGGATCAAACAATCCGTCAACACGTCGGCAAGCTTTCGTGGGCTGTCCGTCGTGAATGACAAGGTCGTTTGGGCGAGTGGGACCGGCGGGACCGTGATCAAAACGATTGATGGTGGGAAGTCGTGGACGGTGATGACGGTTCCGGAAGCCGAGAAGCTCGACTTTCGCGACATCGAAGCGTTCGATGCGAACACGGCTTACATTCTCAGCATTGGAAATGGCGACAGCTCGCGGATCTACAAAACCATCGACGGCGGTGTGACCTGGAATCTGCAATTTAGGAACAGGAATGAAAAGGCGTTCTTCGACGCGATCGCGTGTTGGGATAGTAATAACTGCATCGCGATGAGTGATCCCGTGGATGGGCGTTTCCCTCTGATCTCAACGATAGACGGCGGAAAGAATTGGGGAGCGCACGGCAAAGACGTCCTGCCCACCGCGATCGACGGCGCCGCCGCATTCGCCGCCAGCGGAACATGTCTGATTGTTCGCGGGAAGAAGACCGTCTATCTGGTTTCGGGCGGCTCCGATGCTCGATTTTACCGGTCCGACGATTCCGGCACGACCTGGTGGTCCATAAGCACGGGAATTGTAAAAGGCACCGCCGGGAGCGGCATCTTTTCGATCGCTATGCACGACTACAAGAACGGTGTCATAGTCGGGGGCAATTACGAAAAGCCGGAGGAGACCAAAGACACTCTCGCATTCACCGCAGACGGCAGAAGCTGGAAACTTGGTTCGGGTCTTAGCGGTTACCGGTCGGCGGTCGCGCACATAGATCGAAAGACGATAATCGCGGTCGGCACAAACGGAACGGACATTTCGCAGGACGGAGGCAAGACTTGGAAAAAAATCGGCAGCGAAAATCTTAACGCCGTCGCGGCGAAAGGCAAGAAGGCCGTGTGGGCCGTCGGACCGAAAGGTATGGTCGTGAGAATGAAATGAACTGGTACGACATCGTCGGAACGCTCGGCGTCGCGATCATCATCCTCACCTACGTGCTGCTGGCTATCGAGCGTGTTCGCAGCGATCAACTTATCTACTCGCTGCTAAACGGGATTGGCGCGGGGCTGATACTAGTCTCGCTCTATTTCGAATTCAACTTCCCGTCGTTCGTCGTCGAATTCTTCTGGCTTCTGATCAGCTTGTTCGGGATCGGAAAATATTTCGCTCGCCGGAACGCTTGACCATCTCTTCTTCTTCCTTCTTCTTTGCGCCTTTGCGTCTTTGCGGGAACACCTGAGATTACAATCTATGGCTTACTTGCTATCTCAGCTGTTCCCGCAAAGCCGCAAAGGCGCAAAGAAGAAGGACGAAGAAGTGTTGGTTAGACATTCCGGCGAGCGAAATATTTTCCGATCCCGAACAAACTGATCAGAAGCCAGAAGAATTCGACGACGAACGACGGGAAGTTGAATTCGAAATAGAGCGAGACTAGTATCAGCCCCGCGCCAATCCC
>DATLCA010000131.1:0-3210 GCA_035526605.1 Pyrinomonadaceae bacterium
AGCTATCCGGCGGCGAAGCCGTTCGAAGGAATAGCCAGACGTAAAACGTCTGGAAGTGCAGTACCAGTTTCGCACTCGAGGTGCTTTCCGCCTTCTGCCCTCAGCCGTCTTGCCTTCCCTCTTCCGCCTTCCTTTACTTCATTCCTCTCAAAAGCACGGCGTCGTGTTTCCAGCTTCCTTTTATGACGGCAAAGGTTTTCTCGTCCGGGGAGAGGGCGAACGCGGAAAGTTCGGCGATCTCGTCGCCGCTCAAATCCGCAATCTTCTTTGGCACGTCCGTATCTAAAGGCTGAAACCACAGCGCACCCAATTCGGCGGGATCATTGGCCAGGATGTACGCGAAGTATCTGCCATCGTCGGACCACGCAAGATGCGCGAGATTCGGCGCCCCCCCGATCTTCCATGTCTTAACGACCTGCGCGTCCGGAATTGTAAAAACCGTGAGAAGGGTCTCGCGACCGACACGCTTCGTATAAGCACCTAGTTTAATATCCGGCGACAGAACGAGGTTGCGGCCCATCGCATTTAGAACGAGCTCCTCCTCTGCCGTGTCCAACCCGACGCGCCGAAGAGTGTTGTTGAGCGCGGAGCGATAGTAGAGCCAGCGAGCATCGGGCGAAATGCGTAGCGGGACGCCCCCTTCGGCGTGCGTGAGCTGGGTCTGGTTCGTGCCGTCGGGGTTCATCCGCCAGAGATGCAACTGCCCGCTCCGATCCGATTGGAAAAAAATCGTCTTCGAATCCGCCGAGACCAAAGGCACGACGTCCTGGCTCGGATCATTCGTTAGTTGGTGGAGATCGGTACCGTCCTGGTCGACGCTCCATATTTCGGAATTACCCGTTCGGTCAGATGAAAAGTAAATCCTGCCGTCAGGAGCGAAAGCAACCGTGTTGGCATTCCCGAGAACCCGCGGCGCGACGGTCGGCGCGTCGGTTTGAAACAACATCAGCCGAAAGTCCGGCTCGACGGTGGTCGAGACCAGAACGCTGCCGGTCGAATCCAGATCCAGACGTGAATAGGATTGCGTATCGGAGGTGAGTTTTGTGGTCTCGCCATCCGCCGCCGATACGTACCAGATCCGATTCATCGGCTCGGGCAATTGCTTGGCCGTTGCGAGAAGCCCTGACTGGTCGGGTAGCCAGGTCAGGTAGGCGATATTGAAAAACTTTTCAGGTGTAAGCGCACTTTCGACGCCGGTCCCGATATCGACAACCATGAGATTGAATTCGTTCGAGGACGTCCGCGACTGGCCCTCGGCGAACGCGACCTTTTTACCGTCCGGAGAGATCTTGTTGTCGCCTATGCGAAACGGCCGCGGCCGCGTCACAAGCTTCTTTTCGTTCGCTCCGTTGAACGCGTCCGCAACATAGAGCGAGCAATAATCGTCATCAGTGTAGGGGCATCGAACGTAGGATATTTTACTACCGTCGGGTGAGAGGCTCATCCAGCCCTGCGTACCCTCGAGGACTTTTTGCGGCACGCCTCCGAAGATCGACATCCGATAGACAGTTAAGAACGGTTCCGCCTGCGTACCGCGGTTGAAGTAAACCGTGTCGCCGTCCGGGGCCATCACGAGCCCGCCGTAAAAGTCTTCGGCGGGCGGGACGAGCGGAACGTTCGTCGACGTTTCGAGTTGCCTGAGCCAGATACCTTGTTTTCCGTTCGATCGATGGGTGTAAACCACGTTCTTCCCATCGGGAGAGATCGCGATGTGAAAGACCCCGCCGTCCGTCGATAGTTTTTCAGAAGAAAAAGGTTTGTTAAGAATGGGCGCCGACCTGGAATTTCCATTTCGGAATAACCATCCACCGATCGCCAGCACCGCAGCCAGCACGACGAACGCGCTCATCGCAAGGAAAACGTGAGGACGAGGTTTTTCGGACGGCCCGGTATCCGGTGGTGGTGAAAATTCCGCTTTCGCGATGGACTCTTCGTCCTTGTCGGGCGTGATGGTCGTGAACGATTCGACCGGCATCAGGAAACGATAACCGCGCCTGGTTATCGTCTCGATGTAGGTCGGCGCCTGCGCGTCATCGTTGAGGGCCTTGCGCAGCTGGCGGATGTTGAAAGTGATGTTGCCTTCCTCGACAAAGCTGTCGGGCCACACCGCCTGGAGCAGAAAATCCTTTCGAAGCACCCGTCCGGGATGTTGAAGCAGCACCAAAAGAAGATCGAACATTTTCGGGGTGATGGGGATATTCTCCCCGCCCCGGCTCAAAGTGTGATCTTCGACGTTTAGGCTAAATTCTCCGAAGCTGTAAAGGTGCTTTTCTTTCAACTACTTGACCGCTCTAACAACTCTCTAATCGATTTATAACACGGCTCTTCTCGATCTATAACACGATCCTCATCGATCTTTAACCTGACTCTAAGGACTAAAAACAGGGTGACTGCTAGAGTTCGTTCTCGCCGGGACTTTTGCGAATGATAGCACAACCCGGCTGACCGCTTAACGATGACCGCGGCCGATGAAAAGAGAAACGGCGACAGCAACAATCGCTGGGCAAACACGACCGAACCAGGGACGAACTAGAAACGAAGGAGACGGAGATTAAGTTTCCGTTTCCGCCGGTTCTTACTTAAGTAAACCAAAAAAGCACCGGCGTCGGACCATCGGGACGGCGAGCCGGCAAGGAGAAAAAAATGTTAGGAACAACTGTAGCAACACGCAACAACGGTAGCGGGGTCGGATCGTACGACTATCGCGAAACACTTCTGGCTTCGGAAAGGGTCAATTGGAAGATCGAGGACATTATCGGCGGCGATAAGAAACTCGATTTCTCGAAGCGGTTCATGCCCGAGGCTCTTGGCCGCGTCAATGATCTGCCGTTTCTCGACGAAGACGAAAGGCGCATTCTAAATCAGATCCGCGGTTACGCGTACCTCTCGGTCTTCGGCATCGTCGAAGAATTCATTGTGCCCTTCGTTCTCGATCACGTGCGGCCTTCTTTGGACGCCGACGACTACCGGGTCCGTGCTTATCTGCAGTTCGCGGGCGAAGAGGTCAAGCACATTCAGCTCTTCAAGCAATTCTGTGAGGAGTTCCGGGCGGGCTTCGCTACCGAGTGCAAGATCATCGGCCCGGCCTCCGAGATCGGAAAAGCGGTTCTAGCACACGAACCTCTCAGTGTGGCCCTCGCGATCCTGATGATCGAGTGGATGTCCCAGTCGCATTACCTGGACAGCGTGAAGGACGACGCCGATCTGGAT
>DATLCA010000132.1:0-16485 GCA_035526605.1 Pyrinomonadaceae bacterium
GAACCGAATCCGATGCAATTACAAAGAGCTGCATTAACGTTTGCCTCCCTAGCCGTATTCGGGACGTAGTCGAGATCGCAGAGCGGATCGGCAACATCCAGATTAATCGTCGGCGGAATAATCCCCTCATTCATCGCAAGCAGCGTGGCCCCGATACCGGCCGCTCCAGTCGCCCCCTGCGGATGACCGATCTGCGATTTGGTGGCGGACATCGGAATTTCGTAGGCGGTTTTGCCGAAGGCCAACTTTACAGCTTGTGTCTCGATGCGATCGTTGAGTTGAGTCGAGGTTCCGTGCAGGTTTACGTAATCGATCTGCTCGGGCAAGACGCCCGCATCCTCCATCGCCAAGGTCATCGCCCGGGCCGGCTCGATCCCGTTCTCCTCGAGCCTCACTCGGTGATACGCGTCGCACGTGACCCCGTAACCCGCGATCTCGGCATATATCTTTGCTTCCCTACGCAACGCGCTTTCATAAGCCTCGAGGACGAAAACCCAGGAGCCTTCGCCGATCACAATTCCGGATCGATCTTTCGAAAACGGTCGACACGCACGCTCGGGCTCCTCATTCCATTCTTTCGTGCAAACCGTCATCACCTCGAAGCCCTTCAGGATCCCGGGCGAGATCGGACTGTCCACCCCGCCCGTCAGCATCGCGTCTTGCCGGCCCAAAGCGATATGCTGCGCGGCATAGAAGATCGCATCGGTTGAAGATGTGCAGCCGGTGGAGATGATGTGCGACAGCCCATGCAGGTTGAAGACCATCGACAATTCCGATGACAAGCCGCCGTGGGTGGACGCGGGGATCGTATAGATGCTTCCCTTGCCCGCGTTACCCGAAAACCAGTAACCGAATTGTTTTTCCGTGAATGCTAGACCGCCGCCGCCGGTTCCCAAAACGACCCCGAATCGTCTTTTTTCTTCCAGCGAAAGTCCGTCAACGGGTATCGATGAATCACGCACGGCTTCACGTGCCGCAGCGAGAACCAGCGGGACGGTGCGCGGTACGTGCTGCCGGTCCTTCGGGTTCAGCTCACTCTTCCAGTCGAAGTCGGGAATCTCGGCGGCAATCTGGACATTAAAGCCGGACGGGTCAAATGTCTCGATACGCCGCACACCACTTTTCCCGGCCTTCAACGAAGCCCAGTAGGCCTCGCGGCCAAGACCGATCGGCGTCACGCAGCCGAAACCCGTTATCACTACGCGCCGTGGTTCTCTGAGACTGTTTAGCATAGAAAAATGGTCGGGAGAAGCCCTTCAATATTCTCACGCGCCGTCATTTAAGCCTATGTTCCCGATGCAACTCTGCCGGTGCGAGTTGTGTCACCTTCATTACCCTTTCGCGAACCGGCTTCGTCTAACATCTCTTTTGCAACTAATACTTTTTGTGTCTTGTTTGGAGGTTCTAACATGCTAGCGACCGATATTTTAATCCAAGATCATCTACTGGCGATCAGCCTGGTCGATGAGCTTGAAGGTGTGATAAACGATGAGAGGGGAAATCGCGAAACGTTTCGTGATCTCAAGGCGGCGCTTGAGCTGCACATTCGCGAAGAAGAAGAAGTTTATTATCCGGCCCTTGCCGAGTTGGACGAGTTTAGTGATTTAATGGATGAGAACGTTGCGGAACATGCGATGGTCCGAGCGAATCTGGCGCAGATGAGCGAATTATCGCCTGCAGATGCGACGTTTCAAACGCTGCTGACCGAGACGCGACTCGCACTCGAGGCTCATATGGAAATCGAAGAAAGCGATATCTTTCCTCGATCGATCGAGCTCCTTGGTGAAGAGAGAATTAATGAACTGGGAAATCAGATCGACCAAATGAAGGGAGATGCGGGTTTGAGTCTGTCCGCGGGAATTTAGAAAGTTTCGATAAAGGAGATAAAAATATGCTTTGGACAATCATTATTATCCTACTTGTATTATGGGCTCTGGGCTTCGGATTTGCGGGCCAGGCGGTGGGCAGTTTGATCCACATCCTGCTCGTAATTGCGGTCATCGTACTGGTGCTGCAGTTGGTTCGAGGAAGAAGAGGCGGAATCTAACCATCGGTGGTTGAATCCTTTCTCCGAGATTGATTGCCGGCCGAGCCGGCGAGCTTACAGCCTTTTTCCAATCTTGCTAGCCAGGATCAGTTTGCCTAAGCGGCTGATCCTGGTCTTTTCCTGTTTCGCGCTCATCACGTAGTGCTTGCAAAGCTGCTTATAACCCGCCGGCTGTTTTTCAAAAAATGCCCACGCGTCGGAATCATTCCGGAATTCTTGTTCTAGTTTTCGATCGAGCTCTTTCGGTTCGCGCTCATAAGAATAAATCGCCGATCGTTTGTCGTCCCTCTTCTCGAAAGCCGCGGTCCCGCTCGGGTGCATCAATTTTTTCTCGCGCAATTCTTCAACCTTTTTTATATTGATCGCACTCCAAATGCTTTTCGGGCGGCGCGGTGTGAATCGGATGGAATAGGAATGGTCGTCGATGCGTTTTCTTATGCCGTCTATCCATCCGAAGCACAATGCCTGGTCGACCGATTGTGTCCAGGTCATGCTCGGCCTCCCCGAGTTCACCTTGTGAAAACCGACAACGAGCTCGGACTTTTTGTCGTGATATTTTTCCAGCCAGGCTCGGAAATCATCTTGGGTCGGGAAGAACTTCGGAGACGACATTCAAGAATTATAAACAAAAAGCGCCCGGCCTATTTCGGACCGGGCGCTTGGTAGTTCGTTTCTATTTCTCTTAATACTGGCTGAGATTCAGAATCCCACCCAGAATGCTGCTCAAAATGCTGACACCGTTATTTGAACGGGTACCATACCGGTACTGGTTATTGAAACCGTCCTCATAACCTTTCTGAAAGCCCTGCTGGAAATAGTACTGATACTGACTACGGTCTATGTAGCTCTGGTAGCCATACGTTCCGCTTCTATACACGTTGTTTCCGTAATAGCCGCTGTTCCGGCCGTACCGGGCATCCATCTGACCTTGCTGGAAACCCTGCTGATAGCCACTGTTTACGGCCTGTCTCAGAAGTTCGGCGCCGCGGTTGTCGGTTTCGTAGTAACTTCCGTTGCGATAGACGCGATATACTCGCGAGGTTCCTACCCTGTTCGAGTAGTAGCCGTTGCTGTTGTAACCGTTGTTGTTGTAACCGTTGTTGTAGCCGTCGTTACGATATCGTCCATTCGCGGACCGCTGATACTCCGCGTACTCCCGCTGAGCCCGCTGTTGCGCCCGCTGCCAGTCACGATAGTCGTCCCGGCTGCGTGATCTCAAAAAATCCTGATATTCGCGTTGTGCTTCGCGCTGGGCGTCCTGCCATTGACGATACTGGTCGTTATAGTTTTGACCATTCGCGAATCCTACTGCGCCCAGCAATATAAACGAACTCAAGATCGATCCTGCCACCGCATTTTTCAAGCTAAACATTTTCATAACACTCTCCCCTTGTAATTGGCTCACCGGAGATGGTTTGGGCAGAGCGGTAAGCCTTGGATTCGTATGGTGATTGGAATTAATCCATTCTCACCACACCCAGCAAAAAGGCAATGACCATGCCATGCCTGTAATTATTGACCGCAAGAGGTTTGGTGTGATGCCGATCTATAACGAAAAAGCGACGATCGGTAAATCGTCGCCAGGTAGGATTGAGATTTCTGCTTCTGCTTTTCGAATTTCAAATTTCAAATTTGAAATTTAATAACCGTGGAACGGTGACTATTGCCACCCGCTCTATCTTTCTGAGCCTGTCAGATTCTGAGAAGTCAGGTCATATCCTTAGCGGCATAACAATATATTTGTAATCGTATGCGGTGTCGCCGGCGATGCGGATCTGGGTGGCGGCGTTAGCATCCTTGAACTCGAAAGAAATGCGAGCCGAGCCTCTAGTTTCCTTTACGCGGACTTTGTCTCCATCGGTCTCTTTGGTTTCCGGCGCTGCAGACGGCGCAGATTCCGAACCCGCGTTTTCGAGGGCTCCTACGTTGTTTAGAAATTCTTGAAGGTACTGCCAGTTAAAACCAAGCGTAATTTCTTCCTCTCCCGAGTAATCGGCCGTTACGAACTCCTGCCCTTCGCCTTCCTCGCTGGACTGCGCAGTAATCTCAACCTCGTCTTTTCTGACGGTCATCCGGATGGAGCGGTTGCGCTCGTCGGCCATAAGAGAAATTCGCCTGACCGCGTTTTTCATCTCATTGAGATCGAAGACTACGGTCTTGTCGTTATCCTTCGGCATAACCATTTCGTAATTTGGAAAATTGCCCGAGAGTTTTCGGGTAATTAGCAAACGGCCGCCTGTCTGGAAGTAAATGTGATTCTGATCTTCGCCGAACTGGACCTCGCCGTCGGAATCGCGCGAGATCTTGACGAGTTCCGTGAGCGCTTTTTTCGGGATGAGTACGTCCATCTGCGTGTCGCCCGCATCGTCGATCGCCTTCTCGATAAATGCGAGTCGGTGTCCATCGGTCGTTACCATCCGGGCCTTGCCGTCAGCAATCATGAACTTCGCTCCGGACAGCGTGAAGCGGCTCTGCTCGTTCGTGATCGCGAACGCGGTGTTGTGGATGAAATAATTGAAAATCTCACTGGAGAGTTTCGACGGAGCCGATTTGAAGATAGGCAGCTCGGGGTATTGCTCACGGTTCACGCCCGCGAGACGGAAGCTTGCCCGGCCGGCCTTCATTTGAACCCATTCGTTCTCCAGTTTCTTGAAATGGACATCACCGCCATCGAGCGTCCGAATAATGTCGAAAAGCTTGCGTGCCTGAATGCACATTGAGCCGCCCTGCTTTATCTCCGCCTCCGCGTCGCAACGGATCGTGACGTCGAGGTCGGTACCCAGTATCCGAATCTCGTTCTCGCCAAGACTCTCGATCAGAATATTCGACAGGATCGGAATGGTGGATTTCCGCTCGACGACACCTTGAATGTAACTAAGTTCTTCTTTGAGGATGTTCTGTTTGATCGTAAATTCCATTGTTCTCGTGTAACTCCGAATTCGTTAATCTGCCGTGATACTGTGCGGGCTTTTGCTATTACTACTTAATCAAAAAACATTATAAATCTCTAGTAGTAGTAATAGGGCCTGTGCATATGTGCAAAAGCGATTCAAACGCTTATTTGTATTGACCTTCCCCGTCCACATCAGTTGTGGAAAACTTGTGGAAATTGGCTTTCAAATCTGGAAAACTTTTCTCTCGATATCTTTTCCACCGGCATCCACAGGAGGATTGAGCTGCAGCCTGCGGAAAAGTGGAAATCTTTTTTCAAATGCTGTAAGCACGCCAGATAAGGACGCGGACCGCTCAGTTTAATGTGGAAATCGTGTTTTGAGGGGCCGGCCGCAAAACGCCAATAACTAGTTGCAAAGACTGTCAATTAAACCGCTGATTGTATTGTGGAAAACACTATCCTTCTTAACGAGCGTCTCGATCTTGTCGAACGAATGCATCACGGTGGTGTGATGCTTGCCGCCGAACTCTCTCCCGATCTCCGGATAGCTGTGAGTGGTCAATCTTTTGCATAGATACATCGCTACTTGGCGCGGCGTCGCGACGGCTCGTGAGTTGTTCTTCGATTTCATTTCCTCGACCGTGAGTTTGTAATGTGACGCAACGATACGGGCTATGCGCTCCATAGTCAAACCTTCGGGCCTTTCACTATCGATGATGTTTTTCAGCGCGTCCTGGGCCAGCATCTTCGAAATAGGTACTCCCCTCAAACTGGAGATCGCGACAAGCCGGACGAGTGAACCTTCCAACTCGCGAACGTTCGATCGAATCTTGGTCGCGATGAAGATAGCTATTTCGTCAGGGAGATGGATACCGTCGAGATCCGCTTTGCGCTTTAGGATTGCGACCTTAGTTTCGAGATCCGGCGGTTCGATGTCCGCGATCAAGCCCCACTCGAAACGTGAGTGAAGCCTTTCCTGCAGTGTCGGGATATCCCGGGGCGGGCAGTCGCTGGTTATAACGATCTGCTTCTGATCGTTATGAAGCGTATTGAAGGTGTGAAAAAATTCCTCTTGCGTCCGCTCTTTGCCGGCCATGAACTGCACGTCATCCATAAGCAAGACGTCGATGGACCGGTACTTTTCCCGGAAGCTTTGGGTTTTGTCATAGCGGATAGCGTTGATGAGTTCGTTCATGAACTTCTCAGACGTGATGTAGGAAACCCTGAGGTGTCGATTTCGTTCTTTGATCGAGTGGCCGATGGCATGCATCAGATGGGTTTTGCCGAGGCCCACGCCGCCATAGATAAAGAGCGGGTTGTAAGTTTTGCCGGGTGTCTCGGCCGCAGCAAGACTGGCCGCATGAGCAAACTGGTTGCTCGTGCCTACGACGAATTTTTCGAAGGTGTACTTTGGATTGAGAGAGTTCTCTACGGGCTCGAGATCGAGGAAGTTGGTCTGGCTCGAATTTGAATATACCGTGCCGGTTTGGGCGGCCGGGTTTTCTGCTGTGGCAGCCGCGGCAAAACTTTTTTCCACCGGCTGAAAAAAATCCGGATCAGGCATTTCGGAAAATCGTTCCTCCGCATTCTCCGCTTCATCGATCGTCCACTCGAACCGATACTCTCCGAAACGTGCGGCTTCGGCGGCCGCTTTCAGCAGATCACTGTAATAAAGCGTGACCCAATCTTTGGTTACCTGCCCGGTCCGCAGAAACAGGATTTTGGCCGAATCGTCCTGACCCTCGTAACGGATAGGGCGAAACCAGGAATCGTAAATATGCCTGTTGAGTTGTTTTTCGACGAACTGGAGCATCTGGTTCCAGACTTCGGTTTGTTCCAAAATGGTCGACACGTGAGGCCTCCGAATAAGTGCTGTTTAAGATCGAAATAATTTAAGCAAAGGCATAGCCCGCAAAGTCATGCTTAAGCGGTTGAGTTCTAGCCGGCTATCAAACCCCAAGTCGTTTTCCGCTCACGATTTCGCTCGCGAAAAAGACTTAAATAACTGGTTTTCCACAGCGTTTTCCACAAGCCTGTGGAAGCTTTGCTTAAACGCTAAGGTGAAACCTTAAGTTATTTGTTTTCAATGGTTTACAGGGTATATCTGTATGAAAAACGGGTCACAGATTAGCACACAGACGAAGAGCTTTGCAAACAGAAATCCACAGAAACACGCGGTGACCTCGAAACGCATTAAATTCATTTTACGGGAACCATTTACCGTTGCGGGCGGGCCTACTCGGCGGTAAATTTTGTGTTCGTTTCGAGAACAGAACGCAAATTTTTTTTGGAAGAATTAATAGCGAGACAGAATAGAAAAGCCTTTTTAATAACAAATGAGCCCGCTCTTTCAAATCTGTCCCAGTTTAAAAAGTAAACGAAGAGTACACAAAAAATTTTGCCCGACGGGCCGGAGATTTTTGAACGTAGACTACTGGAGTTTAAATTCGACGCGGACGGATTGAGGCGACGCGTTGGCTCGGTTGTCGAGGACCAGGAAATAAGTTCCCGGTTCCAGCACGGGCGTTACTTTGCCCCCGGGTACGTAACCTGTTTCCGTAACCGGCTGATACTCGGAGCCGAGTCTCCACCTCTCGAAGTTCTGCTCGTTCACGACGATAACTGAAACGCGCGATCGTATGCTGCCGGTCATGAATGAGCCGAAAAGAACTGTTCTTTTGTTGAGGTCAATCTTCCTGCCGTAAAAATCGCGTTCCGGAATCAAGAGATCGCCGGAAACTATAACCCCGGGTGTGGAGTACGGAATCGGATCGGGCGAAGCGACCGTTTGCCGTGGCCGATTGACCCGAAACATCTGGACGGCCAAAAGTAAAAACAGGACGATGACGAGGATGATGGGCCATCGCCAACCCCACAAATATTTCTCGGTATCGAGCTTCTGAAACATTTCCAATACCCTATTTAACTCTCGTCAAATAATAACCGGAAACAGATATCGCGGCGATCGATAACGATCCGCCGCGACTCTTCGGTCAAGAATTAGAAATGTTATTACTTTTGAACGACACTGCTCACGCCCGAAGTGCTTTTCTGAACACTCGCGGGGTTGCCCGAGTACAGTATCCTGCTGGCACCTGAAGCGCTTGAGGTCAGTTGGCTCTTAACGAATACGCTAACGCGGCTGGCACCGCTCGAATCGACCGAAGCGGTCTGGGTTTTAAGACTCTCCGTGTCGACCGAGCTCGCGCCGCTGGCTTCTACATTGAGTTCATCGGTTTCTCCGTTAACCTTTACGTTCGACTTCCCGCTCGCGCTGACCTCGAGTGCGGCTCTCTTGATACCTGTTACGGATACCATTGATGCGCCCGACGCTTCGATGCTTGCGATATCCGGCGCTGTGACAATCACCCGTAGCGGATTTTCCGACTTGATTCCCTCGGCCGTTTCGATTTGGAGAATTCCGTGCTCGACCTCCGTTCGTATGTGCGGCAGCAGATTGTCATCGGCCTGGACCTGAACGGAATATTCCTTTCCCGCCGTGACTTCGACTTGAAAAACACCGCCGACATCAATGCCGCGGAAATCCCGTGCAGCTCTGACTTCCGACCCCGGGACGCCGGACCCCTTTATCCGCGAACCCACTGAAAAACTGATGAGCTTCCCGGCCCCGCGACCGAATGAAAACAGGTTAACGAAAAAAACACCGACGATTATGGCGACTATGAATATTAAGATTCCGATCTTTTTCATTAATTCCCTCCGAGCGAAGTAGCTGATAGAACAACGTTCCGGATTCTTCAAAAGTTCAGCGAAAAATAATCTTGCTCGAATTACTTATGAAAATAGTAGAACCACCAGGCTTGTGCGATTCCGAGAAACAGGCCGAGCCCCGCTCCGAAAACTTCGATCTTGCGGAGGTGGTCTTTCGCGACAGACAGCACTAGTGATTCGAGTTTTTCGATTGGGTACGCGTCGATCTTTTCGCGGACGACCGCACCCACATTGAATTCGCGAATCGCTTCCGGGAGCTTCTCCCTGATCGCTGTGATGATCGTTTCGGCAAAGCCCTCGCTCGCGGCGAAAAGTTTTTCTTCCGAGATATTGTCCGAGAGTTTGCCGATGGGTGCGGCGAGAAGGTTTTCGATCTGCGTCGCAAGCATCGAGTTGATAATTTTCGATGTGTCCTCGCGCGAGACGATATTGAGCAAGCCGTTCGAGAGCGTCGATTTTAGTTTGGCCTCGGATTCCGGATGCAGAGCGCGCATGATCGAGTCGATGCTGTGCGGACGGAACTGTCCGAGCGTGTCGGTCAGGTAGGCAGAAATTTGCCGCATCATCTCGTCCCCGCGAAGCAACGATAATGCGGCATTGGCGATCTGCTCCTTAAAACGTTCAAGTTGGTCCGGATTGATTTTGCCGACGACATCGGGGAGCGGCCGGGCGAGAGCCGTGTCGATGCTGGAGTCGATAAAGTTTCGCGCTTCTTCCGCAAAAAAATCGCCTTTCAAAGTTTCTTCGATGCGTCGCGGCAAGCTTTCGTTCACGAGGTCGTCCACTTCGCCTAAGAGGTTCTCGCGCGAGACGAAGATCTTCTTGAAGAACGGAAGCTGTTCATAATAATCATGAACCTCCCGCTTGATCAGAGCGCCGATCTGATTTCGTGTGCGTTCGGCCGCGGCGATCTCGGTAAGGTGGTGGGCCATCGGCTGGATCTGCTCACCTGCCTTTTCCTTCAAAAGCGCGACCGCATCGGTCGTAAAGAGATCCCCCAGAGGGGTCTGCGTATTCGTTAGATCATCAACCCGCCCGCTGATGAATCCCCGAACCTTTTCTTCAAGCTCAAACGAATTTATCGCGGATCGGATCCGTTCTTCGAGGAAGCCCACTATCTTTTCAAACGTTTCGTCGTCGACGACGGACGATACGCGTCGCGACAGCACCTCATCCACACGCCGCTCCACAAACCCGCTGATCGTCGCCAGCGATTCTTCGCTTTTCAAGACGTTCTCGATATGTTCCGCGACTTTGAATTGAAGTGACGTGATCGCCTCCAAAACCGGAGCACGCAAGTTCGACGGCAGTGTTTCGATAAGTGATGGATAGCTTTGCGAAACGATGTCCCGGGTATACGAATCGATGACGCCGCGGATCTTACGGCGGAGAAAATCCTTGCCGAGAAGCTGCTCCATGATCGTGTCGGTGGAAACAAGCTCCTCGCCGACCGCTTTGCCGATCGCGGCGGCGAGGCGATCACGATGACGCGGGATCATGCCCTGCGGAAATAATGTGATGCCGAGAATTTTGAAAGGCAGCCGAGGTCGGAACAGCATTCTCACTGCGAGCCACGCGCCGGCATAGCCATGAGCTGTCGCAAACACAACCAGCAGGATCATCTGAGCCCAGATGTTATCGGAAAGAAAACTCATCTATCAAAAGATCTGGAAGCCTTTGGACCGCACGCAAAATTCCGAAAACTCGCTCAACCAGTCGCGCGTTACGCTGTAGTTTTTCCACTGCTCGTCGTCGTCCTTGTGCAAGGTCATATCGTCGGGCTCGTCAGTGATCCTGAGGTCGGCAAACATTCGCCCTTCTGGGGGGACCTTTGGGAGTATCTTGTCGCGGATCGCTGAGCCGATGGCATGCGCGTCGTCGATGTCCACCTTGGCACCGGTCGCGTTAACGGCCATCTGCCGGATCTTCCCCTCGCTAACTATATCCAAGCTCTTGATGATCTCGAGCGCCGCTTTCCAGTTCCATACATTGGCGCTAAATTCGAAGTTCTCAGTGCCCAGATCGTGAAGTGTGAAACTCATAATGAAAAATGCTAAGCGCGTGTGGGGACGAAGTCAATGGACTCTTCCCGGGGAACTCGCATTAAAAGATATCGAAATCTCTTTCCCACTTTTGTTCCGTGTCTTCTCAGTGTTTTCCGTGGGTTCCGTGGTTCTCTCTTGAAAATTATAACCACTGAATAAACGGAAAACACCGAGAAGACACGGAACAGTAATTGAGGTTAGCGACTGATCGGGATTCTTGGCGAATGGCGCCCAATTTAACTTGACCGGTGCTAACTTTCCCGCAAAGTTTCGTTTGCGCGCACGCCGAAGTATACTTTCGATTTGTGAAGGAATATCTTGACCGGATCGGTGTGGATAGCTGTGAGCTGCAAGCCGATCTGCGAAGCTTAAAAATGCTTCAGCGCCGTCACCTGCTGAGCATCCCGTTCGAGAATCTGGATATTCATTGGAAACGGCCGATCGCTCTCGATCTTGATAAGTTTCTAACAAAGATCGTTCATCAACGTCGGGGCGGATTCTGTTATGAACTGAACGGTCTATTCGATGAACTGTTACGACACGTTGGATTTCAAACGCGACTTATCTCGGGAAGAGTTTTCAACGGTAAAGAGCACGGGCCCGAATTTGACCATGCAGCGATCATTGTCGCGATCGGTGCGGACGAATTCCTTGTCGATGTCGGTTTTGGAGCTTTCGCGTGCGAGCCGTTACGGTTTGTGCTGGATGAAGCGCAACAGGACATGAACGGTACCTTCGTCATCCGGAAGTTTAATGATCGGTATTTCGAAGTAGCAAAACTCGACGCTCGCGATTGGAAAGGCGAGTACATTTTCAACGACGCGGCTCGCCAGCTTTCCGATTTCGCCCAAATGTGCGACTTCCAACAGTTCTCGTCGGACTCTCATTTCACGAAAGGAAAGGTGTGCTCGATCATGACCGAGACGGGACGAAAAACTTTGACGGATAAAAATTTCATCGTCACGGAGGGTGGCGAAAAGAAAGAAGCGCCGGTGGAGTCGGAACTGGAATTTTACAATTTGCTGTTGGCCGAGTTTGGCATCTCATCGATCAACGTTTGATCTTATGTCGCAATCAATTTCATACGCCGACGCGGGCGTATCGATCGACAACGCGAACCGCGCCGTCGCAAAGATCCGCGAATTTGCGCGCAGCACTTTCAACGACCGCACACTTACCGAGATCGGAAGTTTCGGCGGAATGTTCTCCGGGGCATTTCCGGAGATGGCCGACCCGATTCTTGTAGCGTCGGCGGACGGTGTCGGAACCAAACTAAAGCTCGCATTCGAAACCGGAATCCATAACACCGTCGGTGCCGATCTCGTAAATCATTGTGTCAACGACATTCTCGTCCAAGGGGCGCGGCCGCTGTTCTTTCTCGATTACTTCGCGACCGGCAAGCTCGAGCCGGATGTCACGGCGTCGGTCGTTGAAGGAATGGCGAGGGCGTGCAAAGAGAACGGCTGCGTTTTACTCGGAGGCGAGACAGCCGAGATGCCGGATTTTTATCCGCCGGGCGAATACGATCTCGCTGGTTTTATTGTCGGAGTTGTCGACAAGGCGAAGGTGATCGACGGAAAGTCGATCACGCCCGGGGACGTGGTTCTCGGAATCCCATCGAATGGATTGCAGACGAACGGTTACTCGCTCGCGCGGAAACTTTTCTTCGAGGTCGGCGGGCACACACCCGACACGCATCTTGAAGAGCTCGGCGGAACAGTTGGTGACTCACTTCTGGAAACGCATCAGAGCTTTCTGGCGCGGATCGGGCCGCTGCTCAATTCGGAAAAGATCAAGGGCCTCGCGCACATCACCGGCGGCGGCTTTCTGGAAAACATTCCGCGCATTTTGCCCGAGGGCGTCTCCGTAGAAATAAAACGCGGTACCTGGCCCGAGCTTCCCATCTTCGGCATCATGCAGAAGCTCGGAAACGTTTCGGACCGCGAGATGTTTCGCACCTTCAATATGGGGATCGGGATGGTAGTGGTCTGTTCACCGGACAGTAAAGAATTCATTTTCTCGCATCTCAAAAATTGCTTCGAAATAGGACGGACCATCGATGGAGATGGAAGGGTTTTGATCGTTTGATTCGGCGTAGAATTTATTTACGAAGTCCCATTTAGCTACAAATGTCTGCTGGAAGTTTATTTGATTCGGACATAAAGAAAGGCCCGGACCTCAAGCTCGTCGTGATCGCCGCCCTTGCGTTCGTTCTCATCGCCGGTGTCGGTTACACCGCCTACCGCCTTTCAGCGCCACCGCCGCCTGACTTTGCCGGGATACACGCGGCCGAGATTCGTGAAGGCATGATCTTCATGCTCGCCCAGACAAGTTTTTCCGGCGAAGATTTTCGGCAGCAGCTTTTAGGAAAAGGCCGAATCGCAAAATATGCTTGGCGCGAAAAGCAGGCATATTTTACTTTCCCCGAAACGGGCGAAGATGAATTCCAGGCGTTCATGCAAAAGTACATCGTTGATCCGGCCAAAGTGAATTTCGGAAAGCTTGAGAACGGAAAAATAAAACTCGACGATTATGAGCTGAGGCCCTCACTCGAGGCGGCTCGTTTTTTCAAGACCACCAGCGATAATTTTAGGATCGATACAAACCAGTCGCTCAGTTTCCCGTTCAGTACAGTCACCTACTCGGTGACTCTCGACGAGATGTTCGGCTACGCGAACAACTCGCAACTTTACGGCGGCAAGCTCGTCGCAAAAGTTCCGGAAAGGAGAGACGAGCCGCAAATGGTTTTTGCGAATCACGGGATCATGGTCGCGAAACCTGGTGAGCCTTCGCTCCGGCGTCTCGTCGACGATCTCCTCAAAGACGTTGGCGATAATCGCGAAGCGCGGATCCAGCGTCTTGTAGATTTTGTTTCGAACGAGATCGAGTACAGTTACACCGAAGCGGTTTCCTCGCGCGAAAAACTGAAACGGCCGAACGAAACACTGATGACGCGGTCGGCGGACTGCAGCAACAAAACGATCCTGCTCGCCTCGATGTTGGAGCAGATCGGTGAAGAATACATACTTCTTTATTGCCCACGGCACATCACCGTCGCGATCCCGCAGGGAAACTATGCAAACGAGAACGGATTGGATTTCACTTGGAACCAGAAACCGTGGCTAATAGCCGAGACGACGGCTCCGGGTTTCCAGATAGGCAAGTCCAGGGTCCTGGAATCTAACCGACTGACAAACGTCCAGTACATTCAGGATCCGAAAAACTCGAACGTCATACACGACGCGAATTCATATCGGATCCTCGACTTTTTCTAAGACGATGTCGGACGAGCCGATCTTTTTGGAGTCGACGCCATACGTAAACTGCTAAAGGAACCCATCTCGGTCGCGCTGGCCCTGGCCGCCGTCAAGATCGTAATTTATTTCGTCGCGGGCGGGGGCTACGGCTACTTCCGCGACGAGCTTTATTTTCTTGCGTGTGCCGACCATCTCGCTTGGGGTTACCCCGACCACTCGCCGCTGAGCATTTTTTTGGCATGGTTCAGCCGAGCGATTTTCGGCGACTCGCTCTACGCGATCCATCTTTTTCCCGCGATCGCCGGTGCACTGAAAATAATTATCACAGGTCTAATCGTTCGCGAGTTTGGCGGCCGCCACGTCGCCATGTTGCTGGCGTGTCTGGGAGTTCTAGTTGCCCCGGTTTACCTCGCGGTTGATCTGCTTCTTTCGATGAATGTTTACGAGTCTATCTTCTGGATGGGCTGCGTGCTGAGCTACATCTGGGTGGTCAAACGCGAAGATCCGAGATACTGGCTGATGTTCGGAGCGTTCGCGGGACTCGGGCTGATGAACAAACATTCGATCGTGTTCTTTGGTGTCGCTCTCGTCGCCGGGCTGATCGCTACTCGGGACAGAAAATTTATCGCGGACCGGTATTTTTGGCTCGGAGGCCTTGTCGCGTTCCTGCTGTTTCTGCCGAATATTATCTGGCAGTTCGAAAACAATTGGGCCACGCTCGAGCTGCTCAGAAATGTTAAGGAGACGGGTAAGAATGTCGTGCTTGGCCCGCTTGAATTTTTCTGGCAGCAGATATTCATCCTGCTTCCCTTCACCGCCCCGATCTGGCTCGCGGGAATTTGGTATTTGATCGTCGACCGCGACGGAAAGCGATTCCGCGCTCTCGGTGTCGCTTACCTCTTCACGCTGCTTCTTATGATCTTGCTCGGGGCGAAGAATTATTATCTTGTGCCGATCTATCCCATGCTGTTTGCTGCCGGAGGCGTGCTCCTGGAAAAGGTGTCGTCCGGTCTCCGATTCAGAGAGGCGCTGGTAATTTCGTACAGTTTTGTGCTCGGATTATTCGGTATCGTATTTCTCCCGATGGCGGTTCCCATTTTGGCGGTGGAAAATTTGATCGCTTATCAGGAAAAGCTTGGTATTGAGCCGCCGAAAACGGAGGTCGGACACAACGGGCCGCTGCCTCAACATTTTGGTGATCGTTTTGGATGGGAAGGCATGGTCGAAAAGGTTGCCGCCGTTTACCACTCACTGCCGCCCCATGAACGAAAGAAGGCCGCGATCTACGCGGGCAATTACGGAGAAGCCGGTGCGATCGACCGCTTCGGGCCGGCGTACGGTTTGCCGAAAGCCATAAGCGGGCACCAGAGTTATTTTATGTGGGGGCCTCGCGAATATGATGGCAGCGTGATCCTGCTGCTCGGAAGCAAACGAGAGGAAGCCGAGAGGAATTGCAGCAGTGTCGAAGTGAGCGATCTGGTCGAACACCCATACGCGATGGCGGAAGAGCGATTTAGCATACTCGTGTGTCGCGGATTGAAGACGCCGTTGCCGGAGCTGTGGCCGAAACTCAAACATTGGAATTGATGAATATCGGAATTCTTATTTCAGGCCGGGGTTCGAACATGGTCGCTCTCGTCGATGCGGTGAGGAACGGCGAGATACCGGAGTCGGAGGTGGCGATAGTGGTCAGCGACAAACCAGGCGCCGCCGGTCTGGCGAAGGCGCGTGATCGGGGGGTCGAGACCGTCGTCGTTGAAAGGGACGGACGTTCGCGCGAACAACACGATGCGGAGATTATCGGCGAGCTTCGGAAAAAAAACGTCGAGCTGGTATGTCTCGCCGGTTACATGCGGCTGCTATCGAAAGATTTCGTTCAAGCGTTCGAGCATCGAATCGTAAACATTCATCCGAGTTTGCTTCCCGCCTTTCCTGGCTTGAATGTGCAGCAGCAGGCAATAGACGCGGGTGTGAAAGTTTCGGGCTGCACGGTTCATTTCGTAAATGAAGAACTGGATGCCGGACCGATTATTTTGCAGAGAGAAGTCGAGGTAAAAGCTGACGACACGGCAGAAACGCTGGCGGCCCGCATTCTTGAGAAAGAGCACGGCGCTTATGTCGAGGCCGTCAGGCAGATCGTGTTAGGAAACGTTGCGATAAATCGCGAGAAGTTTCTTTACGGAGAAACTAAAAACTGAAACCTCTGCGCTGGGCTTGGACGCTTGCAGGAGCGGCGACTGTCAGCAAACATAGAAAAAAAACGATGAACAGAAGATGGCCGGAAAGTTTCTGGCCGGCCTAGATAAAGAGCGAAATCTTTGTTGGCACGGGTGATGCCTCCTAAATTTGTGCAATCTTATCACCGTGTCTAAAAAGTCCACCCGCCAACCCTCCTAATAATCGCTTGATTGCTTTGACAGAATGGTGCCGAATCCTTAAACTCTAGGTTTTCACTTTCGGGTGAATTTCATGGAGTGCGAGTATGCCGAAGAGAACTTATCAACCAAACAA
>DATLCA010000133.1:0-8267 GCA_035526605.1 Pyrinomonadaceae bacterium
GGTTGCGCTTTTTCCCTATTGAAATTTCATCAGATTGAATAGTCGAAAGATTGAACAGACAAAGGGAGATTGTCATACAGCAGGCCGGGGGTACCGCTTGTCGTTATCAGACGCAAAGTGTTTATGGGAGTCGCGCGCCAGAAAGGACTTGACACAAATTTCCCTCTACAAAGTACAGAATGCTGCCCCGCATCACGGTGGAACGGGATGACCATCGACCACTATTACGCGCAAAATCGAGCGGCGCCGAACATCAGGCAAGATGAAAGCGGTCGTATCGCACCTTTACGGCACGAAGTTGTACGTGATCACCCCCGAAACCTTGACCGGATTCCCTGCCAGGGTCGTGGGCGAGAATTTTGAATGGCAGGCAGCCTCGCGTGCGGCGAACTGTAAGGTCGGCGCCCCGGAAACGGCGCCCGCTTGCACAACTTTTCCGGTTTCATCAATAAGGATCTGGATCGTTACGGTTCCGGCGTCGCGATTGGCCCGAGCCTCGCTGGGGTAGGCAGGTTTGGGAAGGCTGATCGCTTTTCCGTTCAGGACTCCGCCCATTATCTGTTTGTATTTGGGTTTGCCCGTCGCCGGATCGATGTCGGAAGGGTGCGGCGGGAGTGAGGGGTTCTTGAGCTCGACCTTCACACCCACGTTCCTGGCGACCGGCTTGCCATTCTTTCTCGCCGGTATGAAGCGCAGCTTCAGCATCGCCTCCGAAAGCGTCGATGATAAATCACCGAGCGCCTTGAGCGGCGTCACGTCGCACGGCCACGCCGGCCCCCAGATGACGGCTGCGTCGACCGGCTTTCCGGTTTCGTCGACGCGCACGGCGACCATAACGCTCCCTCCGATTTTCGCGTCGACCGCCGACTGCGGCATCACATAGGTCGCGGAACCCTGCATTACCGGATCAGAGTCAGCCGGCCCAACCTGACCGACTGCGGCGCCTGCCAGCAGCGCCGCGAAAAAACAAGGCAATCCAATGAGGTGAAGTTTCATAAAGCTAAATGCGTCGGCGGTCCGCTCTTTCGAGCCCAAACGGCCGCGCCTGTCCGAGCGCGCAGGTTCAAATCGGCGGTAACACAAAAGCGCCGATATGAGGCTGGGTCGTATTCAGGCAGGTGCGCAACGAAAGCACCAACGCGTCCCGCAAATTATCGGGGGTAACAATCGCGTCGAGCAGCCCGCGAGCCGCCGCGTGCTTTGCGTCCAATTCGCGGTCGTAGGTTTCACGGACTTTTGCCATCTCGGCTTCAAGCTCGGGCGATGGTTTGTCACCGGCGGCCTTGAGTTTCTCGAGCTGGGTTCCAAACATCGCCTGAACGGCCGAGTCGCCTTCCATGACACCCATCCGCCCGGTGGGAAGCGAGAAAATGAAATCGGGATCGAAGCCCTGCCCAGCCATCGCGTAGTACCCGGCACCTGATGCGTGGTTGATCGTGAGGACGATCTTCGGAACGGTCGCGGTCGCCATCGCCTCCACAAACCTCGCGCCGGCGCGTATGATCCCCGAGTGTTCCGCTTCGGCTCCGACCATGAACCCGGAAACATCCTGCACAAAAAGAAGCGGGGTCGAATGACGATCGCAGTTTTCGATAAAGTACGCCGTCTTCTCGGCAGATTCCGTGTAGACGATGCCGCCGAAGCGCGGCGGACCCGGCTTCTTGCTCTTCGACATCCCCCGGGAATTTGCGATGACACCGACAAGGATCCCGCCAACGCGAGCCGTTCCGCAAATCATCTCTTGTGCGTAATCGGCCTGGAACTCGTCGAGAGTTTCCCCGTCCAGGAAACAATCCAGAACCTTCCGCATGTCGTATGGCGCTTTGTGGTCTTCGGGTAAGAGGTCATATAGCAGGTCGGCCCCGGCCGCGACTCCGGGTTCCGACACCGACACGCGAGTTGACTCTTTGACCGGCAACTCGGTTACGAGATCGCGGATCTTCTCCAAACATTCCTTATCATCTTTGGTCCGGTAATGGGCGACTCCGGAAAGGGCGTTGTGAGTCATCGCCCCGCCGAGGGTCTCGTTATCTATGGACTGACCGGTGGCGCCTTTCACGAGATTCGCTCCGCCCAATCCCATGAACGAAGTTCCTTCGACCATCAGGATCACATCGGAGAGGGCCGGCAGGTATGCCCCGCCCGCGACGCACATTCCCATCACCGCAGCGATCTGCGGGACTTTCAAATAACGCCGCATTATTGAGTTGTAGTAGAAGATCCGTGCGGCACCGTATTGTCCCGGGAAGACACCGCCCTGATAGGGGAGGTTCACCCCGGCCGAGTCGACTAGATAGATTATCGGCACCCGATTGCGCATCGCGATCTCCTGCGCGCGAAGGATCTTCCTGATCGTCTCCGGATACCAGGCACCCGCCTTGATCGTGGCATCATTCGCGACAACGACGCACTCGCGGTCATGAATTTTTCCGACGACCGTGACCACCGCGGCGGCCGGCGCCTGGCCGTTGTATTCGTCATACGCGACAAGCAAACCGATCTCCTGCGCGTAGGCGTCTTTGTCGAGAAGTAGGTCGATGCGTTCGCGGGCCGTGAGCCTTCCTTGCTTATGGATCTTCTCGATCTTCTCGGGTCCGCCGCCAAGTTTGAGCTTGTTCTCCAGGCGCAGGTACTCGTCGGTGAGGGTGCGGAGTCGAGACGTGGATTTACTTGTCATTCGTAAGCTTTTAATTTCCGCTCGGGCGGATCCTAGACATCAGGGTGCGAAGCTTCCCGCCCATCGGGCGGCACAGGCGCGTCGAACGTTTGGCGCTTTATCTTTCCGCAATCACAAAAGTCGGGACCATCCCGCCGCCGCTCGAAACATTCGCGAGCTCGGAACTCGAGAGGCGAGTGAATGCGGAGCCCACGACTCCGTTGAAAAGCAGCGGATCAAGATCGACGAGCTGCTCAACCATTCCCCATTTGCCGTGATCGTCGAACATCATCGGGAACATTTCTTTTGCGGTCTTCACGCGTTCCTGCACGAGGTAATCGCCGTCGGCCAACGCCGTCTTTATCGCTTCGTCCCACTCTTCTTCGCTCGAGTTCCACCCGATGTAGATGCCGTGGCCGCCGTAATCGTCGTTTGGTTTTAGGACAAGCTTTGACGAATTCGCACGAGTCCATGAAACGAGATCTATCTCGCTGCCTTGGTTCATCGTTTTCTCCTCCCGGAACCGGCGCGTCCACGGAACGTGGGCGTCGATGGCGTCCAACTCGGCCTCATCAAAGAGATGTGCGTAACGTTCGTTCGTCAGGACCGCAAAGATCGCTTTCTTGTGAACCAGTTTCCCTCGGAAACTGTTGACCATGCAGATCGCGCCGGCGCGGTACGCGTCCAAAAGCGCGGGCTGCGCCTCCATGATCGGCAGGTATTCATTCACGAGCAGCCGCTTGTAGACGATGTCGATCGCCACCGAACCGACATAAAGTTTTTCCCCGTCAAATTCAAGATCCGCCGGCGAGCAAATAATCGAAGTGCATCCCTGCGACTCGAAGTATTCTCGGAAAAGCTCGAACTCTTTTTGCGTCGGCAAATCTTTCAGGTCGACGATCGCTATGATCGGATTTTCTTCAGGCTTGCGGCCGAGGAACTCCGTATAGCAATCAAGCAACACCTTGAGCATCTTCGTCCGGCCGTCAAATCCTCGGACATCGTAACGCTCGGCGAACTTCTTCATGACCGGCATCGCCAGGAAAATTTCCGTAGCTGAGTCCGCGTACGCGATTCCCGCCGGGCTCTCGCCGTTGAGCTCGACGAAACTGTAAGCCCCGTCGGTCAGAAAAGAATCGAGTCTCGCGGTCGGTGAGACTTGCTTGTAACCGGGATCGATCTTCACGAGCTCTTTTTCGATCTCGGTAACGCCGAGTTCATCGAGCAAGCTATCGTCCGCGACTGCGGCGTCTTTCACTTTCTGCAGAGCGCTCCAGATTATCTCGCACGTCGCGGTCGCGTTTCGCCAATCGTCCTCGGTAACAAAATGAGGACGCAGGTACGGAGACAGAGGGCGGCCGCCGAAGATGAGCTTGTTGCGCTCGAGGCCGTCGTGAAGCACCCGGAACGAGGCCGATGCCAGGTCGGCGTCATCGAGCAAGTTATGGTAGTGGCGAACCGCTTCGTTTATCATTCCTGGTTTGCGAAGATCACGGAAATGGAATTGTAAAAACTGCTGACGGAATCCTCCGGTCCATTTTCGATCTGTTTATTTATCTTGTTGAACGGAAATACACCGTTGCCCGGATCGAACAAAAGGGCCAGACCGGTCTCGGTCATTTCCCATTTTCCGCCGAAGTTGTGTCGTACGCACCCGCCAGGAAACGATCAGAGTTCGCCGCCCAAGCTGCCGCGCATGTCCTTGTTCCAATGCTCGCGATTACGTTCGATGTACCCGTCGAGCCACTCAACCCATGGCGCGTCAAATCCGATGTCGTTCTCGGAAAATGCTTTGATTACCTTCGGCGCGTTGGCAGCAATCTCGTTTTCGTTCGTCAACTTGCCATCCTGGTGATTTCGTCAAATTCTTCCTTCGTAACCGGAGATACCGAGAGGCGAGAGAGTTTCACCAGTTTCATTTCCGCCAGTTTCGGGTTCGCCTTGATTGCCGCAAGTGTCACGGGATTCTTCACCGGCTTGCCCGCTTCAAGCTCCACCGCGACCCAGGAACCCTCGTCCGCCGTCGGATCCGGAAATGCAGTTTTCGAAACCTTGGCCAAACCGACCACCGCTCTTTCGTCGCCGGAGTGATAATAGAAAACCTTGTCCCCGGTCTTCATTTCCTTGAGATTGTTCCGGGCGGTAAAGTTCCTTACTCCGGTCCAGTCCGTCTTCCCTTCCTTCTGAAAGTCCGCGAACGAATACGACTCGGGCTCCTGTTTCACTAGCCAGTAGTTCATATGCAATTGATTAAGTAATTACCAATTTGGCAATCAGTAAATAGTTTACAGAGTTTCTATTTCCCTCTCTGAGCTTCCGCGGCTTTCTTGTTCAGCCATTTCGCCCAGCGCTCGATCATGGGTCTGAATGGTTTGAATATCTTTCCGCGAACGCTCCCTTGTGACTGCTGCTCGCTCCAGGTGCGCAAATTTTTCTCGGCGTACTGCCTGATTTGCGGCTCCAGGTTTTGTCTCCTCACGGAATGTTTGAGGGTGAGGTAGTAATGCTGGCCGACGAGCGAAAAAATCAAACCGGCCAGATTCCCCTTGAACGAGCTCTTAGCCATCCACTTTTTTGCGAAGCCTTCGGTCGGCTGCAGCAACGCTCCCATAGACATCTCGAGCCACGCGCCCTGGTTTCCCTGCTTCGGATGATAAAGTCCGGGAAGGTCACCCTTCACAGGTACGTTCAGATTTTTGAGCCGCGGGTCGTTTATGAAGTCTACGAGCTTGACCTTTTCTATCCCGCGCAGATGTTCGATAGGGAGAAAGTCGAGTGCCTTTCTGATGTGCTGTTCCGTGTACGCGGGAACCGGGATTCCCGCCTGATTTTCGATCCTAACCTTGGTGATCTTTGCAGTTTTTTGTCCTGCAGTCTGTATTGCCATATCTTTGCTGTAGATTGTAATTGTAAAGAAGGCATTAGTAAATTCTGCTACATCCGTGTGGGCGCGGCGCCACACGATATCCGTTCTACCGAGCCGTCCCTGACTTTTCGCTTCTTTGCATGCTCCATGTTCCCTAAGGTAAACCGGGAATTATCTTACGCGACGCGGGCGGAGTGAGTAGGATGTTCCTGCCAATCCTACTTGGCACACAGGTTGTTAACGGATTCTTCGCAGTTATTGATCTCAATGAATCAAACAACCATCTCACGTGAAATCTCAACGGTCGGCGTCGGCCTGCACACCGGCGTTGAAGTAAATCTGAAATTAAAACCGGCTCCGGAGAACACCGGTTACGTTTTCGTGCGCACGGACCTTGATAATTTCGAGATCCCCGCGTCGGCCGAATACATTTCTCATTGCAGCTACGCCACCACATTGATGCGGCGCGGCGTCGTGCTTTCGACGTGCGAGCACTTACTTTCTGCACTTCGCGGCAGTGCCGTGGACAATTGTTTTATCGAGCTCGACAACATAGAGATCCCGATCATGGACGGATCGAGTGAGGATTTTCTCGAGCTGATAAAGAAGGCGGGCGTCAGCGAGCAACACTCGCCCCGCCGCCATTTTCGGGTTTTAAAAACGGTTTCGCTGGACCAGGATGGGCGTCGGATGTCGATCGAGCCGTCCGACAAATACGAGATCGAATGCTCGATCGATTTCGCGCATCCTTTCATCAACCGACAGTCGCTGCATTTTGTTTTTGAGAATGGCTCGTTCGGTCGCGAGATCGCGTCCGCGCGCACGTTCGGGTTTACGGCCGAGATCGAGATGCTCCGGAAGGCGAACCTTGCTCTCGGGGGTTCGCTCGACAACGCGATTGTGCTTACCCCGGACGGAATGCTCAACGAAACGCCGCTCCGGTTCGACGACGAATTTGTCCGTCACAAGATTCTGGATATCATCGGCGACTTTGCATTGCTTGGCATGCCGGTTCTTGGAAAGATCACTGCCGAAAAAAGTGGTCATGCCGTACATGCCGCTTTGATGAGCAAGCTTCTCAAGACCGAAGGAGCATGGGAGATCATTTAGCCGGTGCCCTGCTGGTTTAGTGGACAGGATACGAGGCCGCTAACGGATCGGGCTTGCATTCAATTTCGCGGTGAGCGTTGCAATCGCGGCATCGACGGCCTGCTGTAAACCTGTCTTATAGTCGTTCTTCCTGAACGCGGGTACCATCAGTTCACCGATCTTATAGGTCTCTTCGTTTGTTATCAGCTTCTCCAGCTCACGATCAATCTGAATTCTCCATTTTCGATCTTCACGGGAAATTACCAACAGGAGTCCTCCGTTTTCAGAACCTATCTTCCACTCTTTGGCCATTTGCAGCGAATAATCGTCGATGGACTCCGGACCGGTAGACAATATTGTTACTACCGCGAAATCCACCTTTTGTTTTTTCTGGAACTTCGCAAGCTTGTTTTCGATATCGCGTTCCGCCGCAGGATCGAGGACTTCAGCAAAGTCGTTGACGAACCCGGAGGCAGACGGAAATTTGCGCGGCGTTTCGGGCGTTGGCGCAGGTTGATCTTCCGGCGCGGGAACGTTTGGTAGATCACTCCGTGTCTCTGCGACGCGGGCACAGCCGATCAGGCAAAAGCTCAACAGGAACGACAGCGCAAGGCTAATCAACCAAACCCTCTTACTCTGCTCCATTCGACACCTCCCAATCCGGAGTGTGAAAAGTACCTTCCTTGTCGATTCGTTGGTACGTATGTGCCCCGAAATAGTCCCGCTGTGCCTGGATAAGATTTGCGGGCAGGCGCCCCGACGTATAGGCCATCAAGTAGTTTAGTGACGCCCCGCCTGCCATGCATGATACGCCGTAGGTGTGAGAAATATTGACCGCCATCTTGAGCGATTGTTGCCCTGCATTCAGCTTTGCAACAAACACATCCGAACTGACGATGTTCTCTAGACCCGGCTCACTCTCGTACGCTTTCCGAATGTCTTCCAGCATCGCCGCCCGGATGATGCATCCGCCGCGCCAGATCTTCGTGATCTCAACCATGTCGAAGGCGAAATTCTTTTCAGGGGATGCGGTCTTCAAGAGCGAGAGTCCCTGGGCGTAAGTGATAATGAAGCCCGCCTCGAGGCTATCCCTAACTAGTTGCACCGCACCGACTGCGAAATCATCTGGCATAGCCGTGCTTTTATTACCCAAGTGGTACTTTGTATCACCAAGATCGTACCCCGCATTTGCCTTATCGTACTTTGCTGATGCGGCGACGCGCTCTGCCTTTCGCGCCGATATCTGCCGCATCGTTACCGCGGAATCGATTGTCGGGATCGGGACGCCAAGGTCGACCGCGATTTGCGAAGTCCATCGTCCAGTCCCCTTTTGGCCCGCCGAGTCGAGAATCAGATCGACAAGCGCCTTGCCCGACTCGGCATCTGTTTTCCGAAGCACTGTCGATGTGATCTCGACCAGAAAAGAATTCAGTTCACCCGCATTCCACTCAGCAAACAGATCGGAGATCTCGCGGTCGCTTTTTCGAAAACCGCGTTTCAGAAGATCGTATGCCTCGGCGATCAACTGCATCAAACCGTACTCGATCCCGTTATGCACCATCTTCACAAAGTGCCCGGCCGATCCGTTACCGACATGCGCCGCGCAAGGTTCACCGTTCACCTTCGCAGACGCAGCTTCGAGCATTGGACGGACAT
>DATLCA010000134.1:0-16010 GCA_035526605.1 Pyrinomonadaceae bacterium
CGTCATCGGCTTTCGCCAATTTCACCAAAGCCTTCCGCCGCTTGATCTCCGACTTTTCTAGTTTCCCCGCTTCCGAATTCGACCGGGCCGTCGAAACGATCAGATCCGCACCGCTGAAATTCTCGAACTTCATCGCGAACGGTTGAAAAAGATCTTCCCGAAAGTCGAAGCCGCGCTCCTGTTCGATCGCATATTCGAAATCGTGATACCAGTAACCGGTTTTTTCTATGCGCGCCGGCGTGTGCTGAAAAACAATCGGCGGCATTTCCGCCGACGGGCGCATCGTGACGACCCCGCTATTGTTCGTGTAATCAGTAACGAACGCCGGGTCTTCGCGGCGGAGATGATGATAGTCGACGAAAGAAATCAGCGGCCGGATCTCCAGCGACAGGGCCCGGGCATCGCGCCGGTTCGTGCGGGTAACTTTCCACCGGCAGACTACCGCGTTCCGGCCGTGGGGCATGAATATTTTTTTCTCGAGTTCTATACCGTCGATCTCATATGTCCAGATCGGAAACGGGTCGAGCCTAAATGTTTTTAGAAACTGAAATCCCTGCGGATGGATTTTCCCAGGGTATTGATTTGCGGAAAGCTCGAACGGCCGCTGGTCGATGAAGAGCGTTTCTTCAACCTTCGAGAGCATCGTGAGCCGACCGAGAGGAGGCTCCGTCGCGGCTGTGAAGATGCCGTGATAGCGGCGGGTGTTCGCACCCGAGACCGTCCCCGAAGCGAAACTCCCCATCCCGTTCGTCTCGAGCCATTCCCGCGATGACGCTGCCTGAAAATCGGTGCAGATATCTGAGTCCAAAACAATCATTCGTAAAAAGGGGATCGTTGATAGTTGATCCGAATAGAAGCCCGCTGCGTAGCAATCGCGATCGGCGATTTACAATTTACGATTCCCTACCGGTCGAAACTATTCCGGCTTCCGGCAAATTTCTTCGTAAACCCGTTCGGTTTCATCGAGCATTCGCTCGAGTGAGAATTTCGCCGCCGCCCGCTGTCGCATCGCGTTGCCGATGGCGGAACGGTCGGTGGTGGCAAGCAGGTCGCATATTGCCGAGCCCAACCGTACCGGGTCTTCTATCGGAACCATGGATTTGTCATCCCCCAAAAGCTCGCGTGCACCCTCCGTCGCGGTAGCGACGACCGGCGTGCCGCGGATCATCGCTTCCAGAATCGCAAGGCCGAAGCTTTCTGAGTGCGACGGCGAAACGAAAACGTCTATCGCCGCATAGAACGGTGCGGTGTCATCAAGCCAGTCGAGCCATAGCACCCGCTCGCCGATGCCGAGCACGCCGGCGAGCCGCCGAAGCTCTCGTCGAAAGGATTTATCCATTGTGTGGTCGAGCCCCGCCACAAGAAACCAGCATTCGGGAACTCGCTTAGCAACTTCGGCGGCCGCGAGAATAAAGTCGCGCTGGCCCTTTGCTTCGCGCAACTCCCCAAGCGTCCCGACAAGCGGGGCCCCGGGTGCGATGTCGTGAAATTTACGAAACTCGTTCCGCATCTCGTTCCGGTCACGAAGATTCTCAAGATCTAGTCCGTTGGGAATAACGACGACTTTGGGAGCGGGAAAAACCGACCGCAGCTCGCCCCCGACAAAGTCGGAAACGCCAATAGCTTTCGACAGATTTTTTAGCGCGAACTTATTGAAAGGCTTCAATGGCGAGAGCATGTGTCTGGTCAAAACAAATTTCGCCGGCTTCGCCGCATGCGATGCAATACTTGCCGGAATGTAATCGCGGGGAACGTGAGCGTGAATGATGTCGATATCGTTGTCCCGCACGAACTCGGCGATCTTCATCGCGCTCAAAACGCCGAAAGAATGGCGTATCGAGACGTGAAAGATATTTTCGGGCGGCAGAAAATCCAGCCTGTGCTGCCAATCGCTGGTTGGACGCAGGGCGACAAATATCTGATGACCGCGCTCGTGCAGGCTGCGGCAAAGATCGACAAGATGCCGCTCCGTTCCGCTGTAATGCCGTGCCGATGAAACGTGTAGAATTCGCAACGCAATAATCTAAATTCTTAAACCGTTAGGCGGTGTCGGTCAATCCGGCAGAGCGACTCAGTAAAGATAAAAAAAGGCACGCTTCCGGAGAAGCGTGCCGAAAAGGCGAAACGCCGATAGCAAAGTTAGAACTGGAACCGTGTCGCGAACTGGATCTGACGTTCGCGGTAGTTCGAGCTGCTCGACTCCGTATTCGATCCGAAAGTCGTGTTGTAGTTAAGGGTCGTACCCGAACGCGTATAGAGCTGATTTTGCTCAATGAAGATGTGCGTCCGGTTGAAGATGTTGAACCCTTCCGCGAGGAATTCCAGGCTATACCTCTCGGTAAATTTGAACCGCTTCGAAAGTCGAAGGTCGACGTTCAGGATATTCGGCAGACGGAACGCATTACGCGGATTAAGCGGAAAGCGCTGGTCACCGAGTGTGCCGTTCAAAGTCGTACCGACCACGACTCCGTCATACGGGCGGCCCGTATAGAACGTAACGATTGGAGCGATCGACCAACCGTTCAACACATAGTTCTGAATTGAAGTCGAGTCGCCCTTGTAGAACGTCGGAGCGTAAACCGCACTCGCAACGAACTTGTGTCGAACGTCGTTGTTGCTCGGGCCGGCGTCGTAGCTTCGATCGAACACGTTATACGGCGAGTTGTTCTGCGGGAACGGCGACGAGTTCTGGTTCGTGTCTGTCGCTTTTGCAAACGTGTAACTGCTTTGAACCTGCAGGCCATCCGTAAAGCGTCGGTTGAACTGGAACACCAATGCGTTGTATTCAGATTTTGCAGAGCTCTGGATCTGCGTCTGCGCCGAGTTGCCGCTGACACGACCATACTGCTCGAGCGTGAACACCGCACCGGCGCTCGGTCCACCGACAACCGTGTAGGTCGTCGAGGTCCCAAGAGGCCGTAGGTTCTGATCGACGAACGTCGGCAGGCTGCGGCCGAGACTGCCGAGATAGGCGACGGAGACGACCGTGTTCTTCATGATCTGCCGCTCCACAATCACATCGAACTGATTGATAAGCGGTGTCTGGAAGTCACGTGCGAAGAACTGAATCGCGGCACTCGCGGGAGTCAAAGTGCTTGGCAAAAGATTTGGAAAGACCGGAGCGCAAGGGGCGGTCGCGGTCGCGACGATCGGGAAGCAGTTCGTCGACACACTGGCGTTAACGGTAAATTGTCCCTGCCCGCCGGGGTTACCCGTATTGAGCAATGCATTGTAGATCTGAGCGTTGATGATTCGGCCGTAGTAAATTCCATAGCCCGCTCTCAACGTTGTTTTGCCGTCGCCGGTCAAATCGTACGCAACGCCGAACCGAGGTCCAAAGTTGTTCTTGTCGCTCGGCAGCGTCGAGGTTGCTTCATTTATCGTCCGGAGGTCATTCGGGATGATTGCCGTGCTGGTGTTAGCCAGAACCGCATTCGGCAGCTGCTGATATTCGTAACGAAGACCCAGGTTCACCGTAAGGCGGGGAGTAATACGAAAATCATCCTGAACGAAGAAATTGTACTCTGCGGTCGAGAACTTCAATCCCGGGATACCGACACCTTGCAGGTATGTTCCGTTGTAGCAACGACCGGCCCGGTTTGTCGGAGTACCAACACAGGTCGGATTTCCCGCGATCGGCGCCTGCCAGTTGACGTAGTCGATAATGAAATCGTTGAGCGACGAGTAGATGTAAGAGCCCGTCTGGAAACGAAGGTTCTCAATATCGTCGGTCACCTTATTGTAGTCGCCGCCGAACTTCAGCGTGTGGCGTCCCATCGTCCACGTCACGGTATCCGCAAACTGGACACGATCTTCGAACGGGAATTTTACACGCTCAAAGTTAGCTGTCGTCCCGAAGCTGATTCCGTTCGTCAGAGCGACGCTGGGCGTACGCGGGCCTGCAACCGTAGTAGCGGTAAGCGGCTCACCTGGCAGCGGCTCCTGACTGAACGCAAATTCGTGGTCCTGAGCATATTGGAAACGGGCCTCGTTCAGAACGTTGGTCGAAAGGGTCGTCTGCAGACGAACGTTCAAGTTATCTACATTTACGAAGTCGTCACCAAAACTGCGTCGGCCGAGAGAGTTTGTAGCCTGCGTCTGGAGACCGGCAGGCGACTCCGCTCTCAGGCGGTTGTAGCTGACGGTAAATAAATTGTTCTGATTTATCTGCCAGTCAATTTTCGGAAGGAACAGTTTCTGATCCTGACGGCGAGGAGTTTCACCGGTCAGCGAGTTGAGAAAGCCAAGTGTGCTATCGATCTGCGCGTTCGTGAGTCCTTTTCCTAAAAGGGTAGGGCGGTTCACCGTGCTCAGGTAAGTCAGGTTCGGCCCAAAAACTGAAAGGCCCGGGAAGTTTCGTTTCTGCTGATCGTAGCTGAAGAAAAAGAACAAACGGTCCTTAACGATCGGTCCGCCGATCGTGCCGCCAAATTGGTGACGAACATCACGGGGCTTGATACCAACGACCGTTGTCGAGTTATCCGGATTGAGGATCGTTCGAAACGCGAGGGGATTGCGGGCTCCGAACTTGTTGTTTCGATAATATTCGAACAAGTCGCCGTGAAAGCCGTTCGTTCCGCTTTTGGTCACGGTATTGACCACGCCGCCGGCCGAACGACCATACTCCGCAGAATAGTTCGACGTGTTCACCTGAAACTCGCGAACGGCTGACTGACTGATAACGTAACCGATACGGGTTCGGCCGCGTTCTTCAGACTGGAAAGCCTGGTTGTTATCACCACCATCGACGGTGCTGTTATTCAAAAGACCCGAGATACCACGGAAACTGATCAGACCAAAGGTTCCGTCAGGAACGGTAGCCGGCGTGAGCAGCACAAAGTTTGAGGCTCGACGCCCGTTGATCGGGAGCTCGTTTATCGAAGTCTGATTTATGTTGGTAGACAGGTCCGGGGCGGTGGTGTTGATTACCGGTGCTTCCGCGGTGACATCGACGACCGCGGTAGCGCTTCCCAGGGTCAAGGGAAGATCCACGGTTGTCGTCTGCCCGACCTCGACAACGACCGTTTCCGCTTTCGCCGGGGCAAAACCGGACACCGTAGTTGCGACACTGTAGGTTCCCGGCGGCAGGTTGGAAGCGCGATAACCGCCGTCTTCGTTCGTGTTCACGGTCGTCACGTTGTTCGTCCCCAAGTTGGTGACGGTGACGGTGGCGTTCGGGACGAGACCGCCCTGAGGGTCGGTAACGGTGCCCACGATGCCGCCGGTAACGGTCGACTGCGCGAAAGCCTGCCCGAGGCTGAGCATTAAGCTCAACGCGAGAAGGCTGAAAATTTTAATCGAAAGGTTTTTAGTCATTGGTTTTGTTGACCTCAAAATTAGTCTGAATCTGCTGATCAAATAAGTTCGCTTTAAGCGCTCCGATATTTTGAATTTTGGATATTTCTATTGCTTTTTGGATTGCAGGGTGGCACAACCCGGATGATCCCCAAAAACTATGGGACCGGAAATCTCCCGCCTTGATAAATTAACTATTGCGTTTGTAAACCCTTACAAATTTCACGCTTTAACCTGTAAAGAGCGGCCTAGCTGGAGATATGAAATCGTCGGTAAGGGCACTTCTAATAACGCAAATTCGGTTCCCTGAGGGTAGTCCCGAGCGCTGCATCTCCGGATCAAGTCGGCCAAGCTCCATGTTCAGCAAATTATCCCATTTTCCGCCGATCGTCCCGCCTGTTTCGTGGCTGAGCGAAACATTCCTGTAACGTGGGCGACCGTTTCGAATATCTGTAGCCTGGACGACCGAGAAACAGTCTCATGTAACCTATACTCCCAGAGGTCAAAACGGCTTGAAAACAAATAATTTGCGTGTTTCGAGCGAAACTTGACTTTTTTGTAAGAGTGGTTTAGATTGTTCGGGCGTCAGAGCGGAAGTTCCAAAATAACTTGGCTAAGACGCGTAATTTAGCACGAAAAAGGGGGAGTTATGGCTCAGGTAGATTATTCTACATCATCATACAAGACGCCGATGCATCATCGCATTCTTGCGAATATGCCGGTCCAGGCGAGTTGGGTTGATGAGGAAAGCGGCAAACGGATCAACGTGGACGGGATTACCGAAAATGTTGGCGAGACGAGCACACTGGTGAATCTCGAGCAGTTACCGCCAGTCGGAAGCGAGATCAGATTGAAGATCTTGGAAGAAGACAAAGCAATCATTGAAGTTTCGGCTCAGGTTATCCGAGTCGAGCGTGATCCCAGCAAGCCGCTTGCGGCGTTGACCATTTCGGAGAATCTTAAGAAATGGAAGCAGGTCGCGATGGATGCGGCCCAGAGATGGGTAATTCGGCATTGGCAACTTAACTACGAAGAAGAATGGGTTAACTAGTTTTCGTCTTCATTCGTTTTTTTACTTACGCGGGAAGATCTTTATGAGCTTCCCGCTTTTGTTTTGTCACTACAACGAAACGGTTTTCGTGGGCATCTTTCAATAGAATGAAAAGAACCGCAGTATTCATGTTACTTCTCGTATTCGCGGCCCCGGCTTTCTCCCAGGACAAGGCTCTTACTCAGGCGGAATACGTGAAGATGCTCTACGGTCTGCAGCAGAATCCTCGAAGCAAGGCGGACATCGTGGACGCTCTTCGTCGACGCGGCATCGCTTTCGTGCTGACCGACGGGGTGCGCGGTTTGACGCGGTCCAAGGGCGCGAACGATGACGAGCTCAAACGAGCTCTCGAAGAAGCCGACCGGCGTCGGCAAAACCCGGAGGCGTTCAAGCTTCCATCGGCGACTGAGACGACCGGCTTTATCGAAAAGGCGCGAACGAAGGCGCTCGAGACGGTCGACGAGATGCCCGACTTCGTCGTCAAGCAGCTCATTAGCCGCTCGGTCGCGTATGCCGGCACGGGCAACTGGCACCCGGAGGACAATCTGGTCATCGCTGTCAGCTACAGCACGGATAAGGGCGAGCAATATCGCGTTTTGGCAAAGGACGGCGCCCCGGTCCAGGACTCGCGGCAATCGAGCAGCTACAGCGGCCTGCCTGGCGCGACCTCGGGCGGCGAGTTTGTCGAGGATCTGGCAAAGATCTTCAAACCCGCGAGCAAGACCCGATTTGATCTTCTCACGACGGATGTCATCCGCGGACGACGTTCGCTCGTCTACGAATACTCGATCAACATCGAGAACAACAAGGACGGCGGAGTAGGACTAAAGGGAGACAATGGGGTGGTCAAGGAATTCGCCCCGGCGGGCGAGAAAGGCCGCATCTGGATCGATCGGGAAAATCAGCGCGTCCTTAGGATCGAATATCAGCTCACCGACATCGTCCCGACCTTCGCAGTCAAAGCGGTCACCAAGTCCATCGATTACGACATGGTCGAGATCGCGGGTGAAAAATATCTTCTTCCCATCATTTCGGATTTCCGAGGCACGGTTCAGGCTCCGGACAACAAGCGCTTCGAAAGCCGCAACTTGATCAGATTCAAAAACTATCAGAAGTATGGAACGGATGTGATCGCTGTCGAAGAGGATTCGGAGCCGGTCGTGGAAGAGAAGCCGAATCGGTAGTTAGTTCATTGCGTAGTAGGCGCCGGCGGCAATAAGACCGAGCCACACGAGCCCCTTACCGAGAAAAAATAGAAAGGCGATAATGCCCGCGCGTTTGGCCCATCTGCGTGCCGGACAATTTCGTTTTGAGGGTTCTTCCTGCTGCATCCCAGTCTAAAATAGCGTTTCTTCTAATTGATTTCAAATAATTCGGGTGCGATATTGCTGAGAAATGAGAAAGCATACTCAAAGATTTGCGATCCTCCTCCATTGTCTTATTCTTATTTCCGGCGTGCTGGCACAAAGCGGGCCGCCGAAAGAAGGTAAGAAACGCGAGGCCCATCTGGTTGAACTGATCACGCTCGATAGCACCATAAAACTCGACATCCGTTACGCGACCGCGAACAACTTCGTCGGCCGCGCGGTTTATCCCGAGGCACGCGCCTTCCTGCAGAAGCCGGCCGCGAAGGCGGTCGCGAGTGTCCACAAAAAGCTGCGCAAGCAAGGTCTCGGCCTCGTAATTTTCGACGGTTACAGGCCGTGGACGATCACGAAATTGTTTTGGGATGTCGTCCCGGAAGATAAACGGAAGTTCGTCGCGGATCCGGCGAAAGGCTCGAAACATAACCGCGGATGCGCGGTCGACCTGAGCATCTTCGACCTCAAGACGGGCGAGTTGATCGACATGCCCTCCGGCTACGACGAGTTTACCGAACGCGCATCACCAGACTACAAGGGCGGCACCGAAAAGCAGCGAGCGAACCGGGAGATGCTAAGAAAGCTTATGGAAGAAGCCGGTTTCACGGTGAATCCGAATGAGTGGTGGCACTTTGACTATAAGAATTGGCAGGATTACGCGATCTACGACATCTCGTTCGCCGAGGCGGAAAAGAGCAACCAATGAATGCCTCCGCCTGATGCGGGTGCCGACCGTCCCTGTCCAAATCCTGATCTTCGCGGTATAAGTCTCAATCGTCCGGTGCAAGTTCCGGTCGTCCGCGTGTAAGCCGTGTTCGTCCAGGTCCAAGTCGCGATTCTTCGGGGTGAAGTTACAGATAATTTTTCAATATTTGACGGCGGCAGACTTGTGACTGGTGCCTTGCGGCGATGGCCTGAGGCACGCGAAAGCCTTCCATGCTCCGGCTCAAACGCCCGGCGTACGGAAGGCTTTCGCGTTCGGTAATTAAACGCTTACTCGGCCTTCGGGGCGTCCTTCGCTTTCCCGGCCTCGATCTGAAGCACGACTTTCACCTCGTCCGAAACATTCGCGATCCCGCTCGGAAGATTGGTTCCCCAGTTGATCCCGAAGTCGCGGCGGTTGATGGTGGTCTCGCCCGCGATACCCATCTTCATTCCTGATCGTTCGCCTGCCGGCAGCCAACCCGCTATCTCGAACGGGATCGCTACCGATTTGGTAACACCCTTCATCGTCAGGTCGCCGGTCACGATCCAACCTTTTCCTTTCTTCTTTACGTCGGTGCTTTTGAAAGTGAGCTCCGGATATTTCTCCACTTCGAAAAAGTCGGCCGTGCGAAGATGCTTGTCCCTACCCGCGACGCCGGTGTCGATGCTCGTCGTCATCGCTGTAAAATTCACCGTCGATTTCGAAACGTCGTTGGAATCGAAATTCACCTCGCCCTTAAAATCTCGGAAGAAACCCGGGACCTCGATCAGTCCCATGTGGCGGACTTTGAATCCGATAAAACTATGCGCCTTGTCGAAATTGTAAACACCCGATTCACCGGTCTGCTTCTTGTCGGAAGCGAAGCGATCGGCAAAAGTCATATTCTCCGCCCGCGTCGCTCCACTCCAGTAAACGAACGCGACGGCCAGAACGAACACTATCAGATACGAAATCTTCTTCATTTAAATCTTCTCCTGATTGTAATTTTCCTTGATTGAATTATGCGGCAAAAACGATTGGATGCAAGCGAGTCGAAAAGCGTTCAGCGTTCGACTGATCGCCCACCATCTGGGGTCGTTCACTTTGAGGATGGCGACTTCTTTTTCCTGCTAGGTTTCGTGTATTCCGTGTACTCAGTGGTTCCCGCCTTCGAGAGTAACCACGGAATACTCGGAATAAGAGCGCGGACGAATCCTCCGCCGACTTCGCGATCCGTTTCATTACGGATTTCAAACTGAGGCATTGCGACATCTTCTGCTAAAATCCAATCCATGAATCCACCCGAAAAGACCGAATACGCGCCTTACTACGAACGCTATGTCTCCCTCGTCACCGAGGGCGACGTGATGGACACACTTGGCTCGCAGACGACCCGTCTGCAGGATATATTCACCGGAATGCCCGAGGAGAAAGGCGAGTTTCGATACGGCGACGGGAAGTGGAGCATCAAGGAATTGCTCGGGCATTTGATCGACGGCGAGCGCATTTTTGCGTATCGGGCGCTGCGCATCTCGCGCGGCGACCAGACGCCGATCGAAGGATTCGAGCAGGACGGGTATATCGAGAACGCGCACTCGAACGAACGCAGCTTGGCCGATCTTCTCGAAGAATTTTCGCTCACTCGACGCGCGAATATGCTCTTGTTCAAAAACCTCACCGATGATGATTGGTCGCGGCTCGGCACGGCCAGCGATGCGACGGTTTCCGTCCGGGCCCTTGGATATATCATGGCCGGTCACGTCGAGCATCATGTGACAATATTGAAGGAACGATATCTAGCGTGAGCTCGAAGTTCGACGTCGTTGTAATCGGTGGCGGGGCTGCCGGCCTTTTCTGTGCGATCGAGGCCGGCCGCCGCGGACGAAAGGTTCTGGTCATCGAGCGCAACGCGGAGGTCGGCCGGAAGATCATCATCTCGGGCGGCGGTCGATGCAATTTCACAAACATCCACGCGTCGCCTGAGAACTTCATCTCCAGGAACCCGCATTTCACCAAGTCCGCCCTGGCCCGATACACGCCCGACGATTTTCTCCGTCTGGTGAAAAAACACAGGATCGATTTCTACGAGAAAAAGCTCGGGCAATTGTTTTGTCGTGAAAGCTCGCGCCAGATCGTCCAAATGCTTTTGAGCGAGTGCGGGAGAGCGAAAGTCGACATTCGCACGAGCTGTTCGGTATCGAAGATCGAGCGTGGCGAACTGTTCCGACTCAAGACCTCGGCCGGACCCATCTCCTCCACGAGCCTCGTGATCGCGACCGGCGGACTTTCGTTTCCGAAAGTGGGAGCCACAGATTTCGGTTACGGTGTCGCAAGGCAATTCGGCTTGAAACTGGAATCGACGCGGCCAGCCCTTGTCCCCTTAATATTTGATAAAGCCGAGGCGTCCCCGAAATTGGCCGGGGTTTCGGTCGACTCGCTGGTTTCCACCCCGAGCTCGAGCTTTCGGGAGAACATTTTGTTCACCCATCGCGGCCTTTCCGGGCCGGCAACTTTGCAGGTATCCAATTATTGGAGCAAATCCGAACCGGTCTCGATCAACTTGGTTCCCGAGACGGACCTCGCGGAACTCTTCGGGCACGAAAGCCTCAGCCGCCAAACATTATCGAACTTTCTTAGTCAGTTCGTTCCCGCTCGTCTGGCGGAAAACTTCGTCCCCGAGCCGCTCGCCAGAACTCCGGTCAACGAGATCGGGCAGAAGGAGTTAATTCGAATAGCCGGCACGCTCAACGATTGGCAAGTCCGATTCCGCGACACGGAAGGTTACGACAAGGCCGAGGTGACCGCGGGCGGGGTGTCGACGGACGAGCTGTCGTCCCAAACTATGGAATCCAGAAAGGCGCCGGGCCTGTTTTTTGTCGGTGAGGTTGTGGACGTGACGGGCTGGCTCGGAGGTTACAACTTTCAGTGGGCGTGGGCTTCGGCGTATGCCGCGGGCCAGGTCGTTTAAAAATCGAAAGGGGAAACGTCTCCCACACCGTCTCCCCTCGTTCGAAACCGACTACGTGGAGCAATCGGTAACGAAGTCAAATCTAAACTCTTCTTAAATCAATTTTCTTTACAATCAGTGAACGACCGTGTAGGATATTTACACAATCGTTGAAGGTTGTCAACATTAAATTTGTGGAAGACGAGAAAAATCTTTTCATAGCACGATTCGTTGAAGTTTGCGGGACCTCAGAGCCCGCGAGGATTCAACGATTGTTGGATATTTCGTATCAAGCCGCGAAGAATTATCTTCAGGGCCGGCTTCCCGACTCGTACGTCCTCCGCACGATCGCCGAACGGACCCCATATTCCATCAACTGGCTTCTGACCGGCAAGGGCGAGAGACTCGTTTCCAGTTCATCTGCCGCCGCCGACGACACACCTCTGTCGGCGGGTCAAATCCGAGATTTGATCCGAAGCGAATGTGTGGAGGTAATCAACGAATTGCTGGAGAGTCGCCAACCGGCCCCACAAAAAGTCGTCGTATTACAGTCCGCGAGTCTTAAATCGGAAAAGGTTAAAGAACCCTCGCCTGTCCCGGATCGAGAAACGTGATCCCGGCTTTCACTAGATCACCGAATCCAAGTACTCATAAATTGAACTGAGCACTGAATCAAGATAGCGCTTGCGTCCGGTGTCGTTCGCTAATCTGCCGCCACTCCCCATATCACCTTCCAGCGACTGGGTCGTTTTTACGACAGGCTCGTTCGGGTCCGCAAATCCGCCGCTCCCCATATCACCGTCGGCGAAAGCCGCAGGGCACAAAAGGGCGATAACGAACAGAACTTTGAGTGAATTCGACTTGATGCTTTTCATTGTTTTCTTCTCCATGTTTTTCCTTTTTTTGTTGATACCTAACGGCATCGCCGCTATAATACACCAGTCCAAAAAGCCGCCCAGTTTATGAACCCTCTCCGCCCACAGACCGCACGCGCACATCGCGATCTCCTTCGTGAACTGATCGGGCTAGAGCGAAGCGGACAATTTGACCTGGCTCTTCAAGAGCTCCGCGGGGTCTGGGACAACACCACCGAACTACCTAATGTAGAAAATTTAGATGCCGCATTGGCGGCAGAGACTTACCTAAGATGCGGCGCCCTGATCGGATTTTTGGGGCATGTGAGGCAAATCCCGACCGCCCAGGAGAGGTCCAAGAATTTACTCACCGAGGCACGATCGATCTTTTTGGAAATATACGACCCGGAAAAACTCGCAGAGTGCGGGAACTACCTCGCGCTTGCGTACTGGAGAACGGGCGAGATCAACGAGGCCCGAAGCTGGGTCGAAGAGGCTCAGTCTTATGAGGTGCCGGATCAAAGTCTCGTGTCGATGTACTCGTTCGTGATCCGGGATCTCATTCTTCTATCGGAAAAGAAATTTGTTGAGGTGTGCGCGAGTTTTCCCACTCTTGAGAAACTCTTCGACGGTAAAGCGGACAATTTTCTTACCGGAAGCATTTACAACAATTTCGGGATCGCTGCGAAAAATCTCGGCAATACCGCGGCTGCCCTCGATGCTCTCGAAAAAGCTCGCGACTGCTTCGTCGCGTCCGGCAACAAGATCCAGATCGCCCTCGCCGAAAACAACCTTTCGCAGCTTTATAAATCTCAGCACCAGTATTCGTTCGCACACGCCTCCATCGACCGCGCGACCCAGCTTTTCAAGGAGATGAAGGACCGCACGCGCGAAGGTTTTTCTCTCGACACGAAAGCACTTATCTATTTTGACCAAGGCAGGTTCACGGAAGCGCTCGAGACGGTAGAGCTGGCGATCGCGATTCTCGGGCGGAGTGAGAACTATGCGTATCTGACGGAAACGATCGCGACGAAAGCGAAAATACAGTTATTCGCGAGTGATTTCTCGACAGCGACGCTGACCCTGCTCGAAGCGGTAGAGCTTGCGAAGATTCGAATTAGCGAAGATGCCGCGATGCGTCTCATCCGCGAATTCGAACGCTCACTGCAGGACAAGAACGCGGGAACGTCAGCCCCGGACGCCGAAAGCGACCGGTCCGGACTTGCAACAGACGATCTGAAGTTGGTTCTCCCTACTTCCATCGCCCATTACGAAGATTACCAGGGGATCTGGATCAGTAATTCAGATCTTGAACAGTACGGGCTTGCCCGTGGGTCGCTTGCGATAGTTGTCCCGGATAAAGTGCGGCGCGGCGATCTTGTAGCATTGATCGAGCTTAGCAGCGATCTTGTGAGCTGCGGGCTCTATGATTCGGATTTCGGGATCGTGTGTCTCGAGGCGTTTGGGTCCGAGCCTCAGCTATTCGACGAATCCGAGGTGAAGATTCTTGGAAAAATAGTTGGCGTGTGCAAGCCCGACAAGAATCCGGACGGGACGCTCGAAGTCCTCGCTCTCGATCTTTAATTTCGGAAGCCCGAGATGTCCATCCCGTAGCGCTCTTTCACGTATTCCTCCGCGGCCTCGTTCACCGTTTTCAAATTTGTCAGTCGACGCTCCGATTTCTTAATCGAGCTCTTCGTGCGCTCAGCCATGTGCTTCAACATGTCCCGGCCTTCGGAAAATTCCGCCTCGACTTTTTGAAGCAGAACGTATAACTCGGAACGCTCGGCTTCTTCTTTTTCCGCTTTCAATTCCTTCAATCTCGCCTGGATCTGCGCGGTCTGCCGGATCGCCCGAACAAGGTCGTCCCCGACTGAATCCCCTCTAATAATGTCAGGACTGTTTTTGAAATCTTCGACGAGCTTGTTCAACTGGGCCTGATCGCCGGCGGAATAAGCTTCGTTCAATCTCGCCATGAGCCCGTGGCGTTTTTCCTTTTCTTTCGCATCGAGCGCGAGGTCGGGGTGAATGATCCGGGCCAGATTGTGATAAGCCTTTTTGGCTTCGGCCGTCGGGTTCCATTTGGAAGAAGCGGCGTCCGCGTCCTCTGTGTTAGCCGCCGATTCTTCGGCACGTCGGCGAAGCTCCTCGGCTTTCTTTTTTATCTCCTCGTCGTCGGGTACGAGCTTGTATTCCTCTTCCGCGATCTGGGCCTCGATCTCGTCGAGGTCCGCGTACAGCCTCCCGACCTCCATCTTGTAGCGGGCTTCGAACCGCTGAAGCCCCGCACGCAGGTCGGTCATCTCTTCTTCCCGGTCGGCAAGCCGGTCCTTCAGCCTGTCCAGAAGGCGCTGCTTTTTTTCCAACTCGATTTCTTCCGGCGTCAGGTCTTTCATGAGTAGAGATTCATCGGGCGGGTGAGCAGGTCCACGGGGTCGTCGATATTCAGAGCCTCCCTTACGTAAAAAGGTTCGCCGGCCGCGGTGCCGATCAACGACCCGAAAAATCGCGAACGAATTTCGAGCTCATTGAGGAACGTGCTGCTCGTCAGACGCGTCTCGGGCTCGGTCGAGGTCGGATCATAAAACTGAGAGCTGTGGGCCCGTATCGCGGCCATCTTTTCTTCCAGGAAATCCGAGATGTCCACGACGAACGAAGGCCGCACATTTCGCGAAAAGATGTTATGTGCGACGTTCGGCACCGGTATCTTTTCGCCGCCCGTCTCCTCGTCATACCGCCTCATGCTGGCCAGCCGTGCGGACTCGCGGACGAGCTGCGAAATATGGTTGTGATCGGGATGCGGATCATCCGTTTGGTGGGTGAGGATGACCCGCGGTTTTAGCTGCCGCAATACTCGGACGAGCTTTGTTCGAGATTCGTCGTCGCAAAAAACGTGTCCATCGGGCAGCCCGAGATTTTCGCGCACATCGAGCCTCAATATCTCCCCCGCTTTTTTCGCTTCCCCCGCACGTCCTTCGGCGGTGCCGCGCGTCCCCATCTCGCCCCGCGTTACATCGAGGGCTCCGGTGCGATAGCCGAGATGTTTCATCTTTAGAAGCGTGCCGCCGACGGTCAGCTCCACGTCGTCGGGGTGCGCAAAAATGGCGAGGATGTCAATTTCCATTAGTCCCGATCCGAAATTCCAAATCGCGTTTTCACTCTGTTAGAGTCTAATTACAACCAAATGTTCTGGCAATCTGGGATCCGGGATATGGAGTTTGAAATATGGAATTGACCGTACTCGGTTCCGGCACCGCTGTTCCCCATCCCCGCCGGAGCAGTCCGGGGTTTTGGCTGCAAACGCGGGGCGGAACGCTGATGCTCGATCTTTCGGCGTCGTCGCTCCACCGAATGGCTCAGGAGAATCTCGACTGGGCCGGCCTTGACTCGATCTGGATCTCGCACTTTCACCTCGACCATTGCGGTGGTCTCGGGCCGTTCCTGTTCGCGAGCCTGGGCGCGCCGGAAACGCGTGCTCGCACAAAGCCACTCAGGATTTTTGGGGCTCCGGGTCTTCGAGGTCTGGTACACGCCCTTAACAGTGGCGGCAGCAAGCGACTACTTGAACAGCCGTATCCGGTCGAGATCGTCGAGGTCGAGCCGCTGGAAAAGTTTCAGATCCTCGACAATGTCGAGGCTGTAGCCTACTCGACGCCGCACACGCCGGATAGTCATGCGATCCGTCTCCGCGAGAGCGACACGACGCTCGTCTATACGTCCGATACCGGCTTCGACGAAAAGCTCGCGACGTTCGCACGGCGAGTCGATCTATTGTTGATGGAGTGCTCTTTTGTAAAAGACAAACCCGTATTGAAAC
>DATLCA010000135.1:0-6244 GCA_035526605.1 Pyrinomonadaceae bacterium
GTCCGCACTTTCCACTGCGTCGGACAAAGAAGCGACCTCGTAGCGCGGAAGGACCGGAAATACTCCGTTGCCCGGATTCAAATGAACTGTGACCGCGGCGGACGAGTTGGCAAGTGTGAGCACATCGCGGTCGCCATCGCCGTCATGGTCGAGAATTGCAACGTCGAACGTCTGTTGTGACGCTTCGTAAAAAGCCGGAGTACTAAATCCCCCTGAGGCGTTACTTCGAACCGCAACGAAACCTTCAGTCGCCCTGCCCGAAGGAACAGCGGCGACGATATCAGCAAAGCCATCCCCGTTAAGGTCACCGGTCGTGATCCGTTTGGGCTCGGCAATGAAATTGTCATACTGAATCTTTTCTACCGCGCCGAATCCGCCGGTTCCGTTATTTCGTCGGATAGTGATCGCCCCGTAATCGACCGAGCCCACCGAGTAAAGACCGCCGCTGATGAGGTCGACGTCGGTGTCGTTATCCAGATCCGCCAATGCGACGGCTTTGGATCCAAACCGTGCGTCGGGCGCCGCGTCGTAACTGGTCCCAGCGCCGAAATTGCCGGTGCCGCCGTTCACCATCACTACAAGACTCGCCGCAAATGCCGGCCCGGTTTGACCGCCGACAACAATATCGAGCTTGGTGTCGCCATTTATATCCGCCGCGGCTATTTTCTCCGCGCGGTTGCCAGTACCGAAATCAACGGGCGGGAGAAAGCCCGCGGACGCACCGGACAGACCATTGTGAACAAGCAGCGATACGGACGATGCGCCGTAGTTAGCCGTAACAACGTCCGCCCTGCCATCACCGGAAAAATCCGCGATCACGATCCCGACCGGCGCAAGACCGGTAGCAAAACTCACCGGTGCGGCGAGCGTTGCGTTCCCCTCGTTGCGCCATACATTTACTTTCAGCAATTGGTCGTTGGAACCACGGACGGTCCCAAATGCGTCGAGGTCGCCGTCGGAGTCGAAGTCCGACAACGCCACCCCGCCTACCGTCTGCCCGAGGGGCAGGGAAATATAAACCGGTGCGGCGAAGGATCCGTCGCTGTTCTTCTTTAGAATGGATATCCCAGGCGATCCGAAAAAGGCGTCGCCTACTAAAACGTCGGAGTCGCCATCGCCATCGAGGTCGCCGAACGCGAACGAAGCCGGGCCAAACCCTGTCGAATCAGTTCCCGTATCGTATCCCCGCCACGGCGATTGAAACAGGTTCAAAGATGATTGTGAGTAAATCGGAACGCAGGAAAGAACAAGTACGGCTAATGTAAATATAGATACGAAAGGTTGACCCTTCAGACGCAGAAAAACAGTTGATGACATAACCCCCCTCCTTTCGATGCTCGGTTCCGTAGGCGCGTGGAACATGCATTCTTTTCACAGTGCGGTCTTGGGGTTGGAAAAGACAGGATAACAAACCGTGCGACGAACCCGGAAGAAATTTAGACTTTAACCCGGCGATCGCGTGCCTGCCGCGTTTGCCTAACCTTGGGCGTAAAGCTATGATTTTTCTTACATTTCTCGGAGGGAACCGATGGCAGAAAAAGGGGTAGAAATGCAGGCGGCCGAAGGTAAACTTGGCGTCTTACTGGTCGGACTAGGCGCTGTGAGCACGACTTTCGTCGCGGGTGTCGAGGCGATCAAACGCGGGCTTGCCCAGCCGGTCGGCAGCCTCACGCAGATGGGTGCGATCCGGCTCGGAAAGCGAACCGACAACAATGTTCCCAAGATAAAAGACTTCGTCCCGCTCGCATCACTCGACGATATCGTTTTCGGCGCGTGGGATATTTTTCCCGACAATGCTTTTGACGCTGCGATGAACGCGGGCGTGCTTGAAAAAGATCTGCTAAATCAGGTTTCCGAGCAGCTAGCGTCGCTCAAGCCCATGCCCGCCGTCTTCGAACAGAATTACGTCAAGCGCCTGCACGGCGAGAACGTCAAATCCGGAAAGAACAAGATGGAGTTGGCGGAGCAGTTGATCGCCGACATCGCACAGTTCAAATCCGATAACGGCTGTGACAGGCTCGTGATGGTCTGGGCGGCGTCGACGGAAATTTACCTCGAAGAGTCCGACGTCCACCGCTCGCTCGAAGCTTTCGAGAAGGGCTTGTATGACAATGACGGCGCGATCGCACCGTCGATGATCTATGCGTACGCCGCGTTGAAGTCCGGTGTCCCTTTCGCGAACGGCGCTCCGAACTTAACCGTCGACATTCCAGCCCTCACCGCGTTGGCCGATCAGATGCGCGTGCCGATCTGCGGAAAAGATTTTAAGACGGGACAGACGTGGATGAAGACGATCCTCGCACCCGGGATCAAAGCCCGCATGCTCGGACTCGACGGCTGGTACTCGACCAACATCCTCGGCAACAGGGACGGCGAAGTGCTCGATGACCCGGAGAACTTTAAGACGAAGGAAGAGTCGAAGCTATCGGTCCTCGAGCACATTTTGCAGCCCGAAGTTTACCCCGATCTCTACGACGGTTTCTCGCATGTGGTGCGGATCAACTACTATCCGCCGCGCGGTGACAACAAGGAAGGTTGGGACAACATCGATATCTTCGGATGGCTCGGCTACAAGATGCAGATCAAGATCGACTTTCTCTGCCGCGATTCGATCCTGGCCGCGCCGCTTTGCCTCGACCTTGCTCTCTTTCTCGATCTCGCCCAGCGTGCCGGGATGAAAGGCGTCCAGGAGTGGCTGTCGTTTTATTTCAAATCTCCACAAACCGCGCCCGGACTTTATCCGGAGCACGACATCTTTATTCAGCTGATGAAGTTGAAGAACACTCTGCGGCACCTACGCGGGGAGGACCTGATTACCCATCTGGGTCTGGAGTATTACGACTGATCTCGCTCATTTGAGAGCTAAACGCTTTGGTATACCAGTATACATTTCGGTAGTTCGGGGAACCGAGTCTTTACCCGTTCCGGCCCCTCGAGTCATCGGTCAATCTGATTCATTTTTTCCTTGAACAATTCAATTTTTTGTGCGATAAATGTCGATACATCGGCCGGCTCGAGCCGATTCACCCTAACCCTGGACAACTCAACCCTGTACCTAACACGTCCAGCAAACGTCTAATATTTTGAAATTGTTATTACCAGGACGGATTGCCTCTGCGGCTATCGGTATATCTGGTCTTAAAATTGCCTTTGTAAGGAATGCCCGGCTGCTCGCCGGGTGTTCGAGTCCCACTAGGAGAACGCGATGAAAAACGAAACGGCCAAAAGAAAGGAGACTGCGGAAATGGGCATACTGCTCGATCCGGAACGAAAGAGTCCCCGGGCCAAAGAGTTTGAGGATAAACTGTCCTCGCTTATTGTCGGGCAGGAGCGAGCTGTGCGACGTGTTAGCGGACTGTTTCAAATTTACCTTGCAGGTTTGAACAACCCGTCACGGCCGATCGGGACTATGTTGTTCCTGGGCCCTACCGGTTCCGGTAAAACCCGTGTCGTCGAAGCGGCCGCGGAGGTTCTTTTTGGTGAACCGCATTCGGTGGTCAAGATCGATTGCGCCGAGTTCCAGCATTCTCACGAGATCGCGAAACTTATCGGGTCGCCTCCGGGATATCTTGGACATCGCGAGACATCTCCGATGCTCACGCAGGAAAATCTCGACAAAGCACATACCGACGATACCAAGCTTACGTTCGTTCTCTTCGACGAAATTGAGAAGGCTTCCGATTCGCTCTGGCAGCTTTTGCTCGGCATTCTGGACAAGGCTACCCTTACCCTTGGCGACAATCGGCGAGTAGATTTTTCCAGGACCGTCGTCATCATGACGTCCAACCTGGGAGCCCGGGAAATGTCGGACATGATATCGGGCGGGATCGGGTTTGCTCCGACCAAGGCCGGCAAGCCGCAGGAAGATAGCGAGATCGATACGAAAATTTATCGGACGGCTCTTGAAGCGGCGAAACGGAAATTCTCGCCCGAGTTCATGAACCGCATTGATAAAGTCGTCGTGTTCCGAAGCTTGAAGGAACATCACCTTCGAAAGATCCTCGATATCGAATTAACTTCGGTGCAGGATCGAATCACGGAGTCGGCGGGAACGAAGTTCATTTTTGAATGCTCGGATGAAGCTAAAGAGTTCTTGCTTGGCGAGGGGATTGACCTCAAGTACGGGGCCCGGCATCTCAAGCGGGCGATCGAACGGTTCCTCGTTTATCCGTTATCCAATCTCGTCGCGACCCAGCAGGTCGAGACCGGTGATTTCGTCGCGATTGGTTTCGATGAAGATACGAAGGTTCTTACTTTCAGAAAGCACTCGGGCAAAATGATAGTTGCCGAGATGCCGGACGATACGGGCGACGAGGCACCGCTCGTGAAGTCGGATGCGGTCGGGGCTCCGCTGCCCCAAACTCAGGTCGCCGCCGGCATGAGCAAATCAAAGGGCGAGCGCAACGAACTTTAGAAAGTAAAAGCAAATCAGAATCGAAAAGGAGCAGTTATTGCTCCTTTTCTTTTGCCCGAATAAAGCCGCAGGCGATTCATTACATATATGGATTTACAAATATGACTTTAAGGCTTTCAAGCAAAACTGGGGATGCCCGTTAGGGTTGATCCAGCGACTGATGAATATCCTGCTGGAGATCGTCGATGTCTTCGATACCTATCGACATTCGAATGAGCCCTTCGGAGATGCCTGCGGCGGCTCTTTGTTCCGGAGATATTGCGGCGTGAGTCATTAATGCCGAGGGCTGGACAATGGTTTCAACCCCGCCGAGCGAAGTCGCAAACGTGCAAAGCTTTACGTTATTTACGAATGCTTTAGCCGCCGTCGCCGTCTCGAGATCTATACTGACCATTCCCCCGAAGCCGCTCATCTGCGATTTGGCGACCTGGTGATTCTTGTGCGATTCGAGGCCGGGGAAATAGACCGCTTTGACCTTCGGATGCTGGGTCAACATATTCGCCAAGGCGAATGCGTTGTCGTTGTGCCGCTCCATCCTCAACGCTAAGGTCTTGATGCCGCGCATTACCAGCCAGGCCACTTGTGGTGCGATGTTCCCGCCGAGAAACTTGCTCGCACCGTGTCGGGCCTTGTCGACGATGTCTTTGGTCCCGACGATCACTCCCGCCGTAAGGTCGCTGTGGCCGCCCAAATATTTCGTCGCGCTGTGAACAGAAACATCGACCCCTAACTCCAAAGGCCGCTGGTTGTAGGGAGTGGCAAACGTGTTATCGCAGATCGTGGCGATTCCCAGTTCGCGGGCTATCGCGGCCACAGCCTTGAGATCCGTTATCTGGACCAGCGGGTTTGACGGAGTTTCGAGCCAAAAGATCTTTGTATTGTCCCTAGCCGCATCCCTGTAATTCCCCGCAGTTGTCGCGTCGACGAACGAAGTGGTTATGCCAAAATCGCTTAGGTATCGGAAGAGATTCGCCGCGGTGGCGTACATCGATGTCGGTGCGACAATGTGATGGCCTTGAGCGGCGAAAGTCAGAACAGACGCGGAAACCGCGGCCATGCCGGATGCAAACGCCAGCGCATCTTCACCGCCTTCCAGTTCGGCGACCGAGTGTTCGAGGGCTTCCTGGGTGGGATTCCCCAGCCGACCATAGTAGTACCCGGGCTTTTCGTCATTATGGATCGCGATGCCTTCGTCCGCTTCTGAAAATGCAAACACCGAAGCAGAGTAGATCGGGACCGAAACCGCTCCGTGGTTCTTTGTCCGATCCTCGCCCGCGTGAACCGCCATTGTGTTGAATGATTTATTGCTCATCGTGTTGTAAAAGCTGCCCAATTCTTGTTCATACTAAGTTTCTTTTCGGATCCGCGCAATTCTCCGCCTGATGGTTAAGGGATCTGGCAAAAGGTTCGATCCGTGCTTGTTATATGTGGCAGGGCATATATGAAATTCTTAACATATACCGGCAGCCATATATTTTCTTGAGATAAATACAGCAAGTTGTGCTATCTTTCCCGCATGAACCCCGAAAGCATCCTGGCCGGGACCGCATCTCTCTTTATGGCATTGGGTGACAAGACCCGCCTGCGGCTTCTGAATCTCATGCGGGACCGGGAGATCTGTGTCAGCTCCTTCACCGGAACCCTCGGTCACAGCCAGCCGCTTATTTCGAGGCACCTCGCGTACCTGCGGAACAGCGGGATCGTCGAAGCCAGACGGGATGGTAAGTGGATGCATTACAGCATTGCGAAATCGCTCGACGAGAACACCGCCCGACTTTTATTCGAACTTTTCCGATGGATGGAAACCCAGGAAGGGTTACGCGTCGACCG
>DATLCA010000136.1:0-1044 GCA_035526605.1 Pyrinomonadaceae bacterium
CATCGAGATTCAGGTCAATTCGTACCGCGAGTTTTTGCAATCTGAGATTGCGCAATCCAAGCGCAAAAATCTCGGCTTGCAAGCGGTCTTCACCGAAGTGTTTCCCATCGAAAGCTACGATGGAAAATCGGTGCTGGACTACCACAGCTATGAAATCGGCGAGCCGAAGAACGACTGGCTCGAGTGCTTGCGCGAAGGTATTACCTACGGCGCGCCTTTGCACGTGACGTTCCTGTTAAAGGAAGAGAAGGGGACCAAGGAAGAAAAAGTGTTCATGGGCGAACTGCCCCTGATGACTCCGCAGGGCACGTTCGTCATCAATGGCGCCGAACGCGTCATCGTTTCCCAGCTCCATCGTTCGCCTGGTTTGGCTTTCGAGGCCACCCAGCATCCGAACGGCAAAACGCTGCACAGCTTCCGTATTATTCCCGATCGCGGTTCCTGGTATGAAGCGCAGTTCGACACCAGCGACCTGCTCTACGTCTACCTCGATCGCAAAAAACGCCGCCGCAAATTTTTGACGACGACTTTCTTCCGCGCCCTCGGTTACTCGACCGACGCGGATATCCTGAAGCTTTTCTACGAGATCGAAGATCTTTCAATCAAGGAAGCTGAAGGCCTCGAAGACATCCAGAACAAGGTGTTAATCGAAGACGCCATCGATCCCGACAAGGGCATCGTTGTCGCGCGCGCTTTCGAACCGCTCTCCAAAGCGGTCGTCAAGCAGATCGCCGAACTCGGCACCACCAAGATTAAAGTTGTCGATACGACCGTTGACGACGGCATCATCATCAAGTGCCTCAAGAAGGATCCAACGAAGAACGAAGAAGAGGCGTTGAAGGATATTTACCGCCGCTTGCGTCCCGGCGATCCGCCCACCGCCGCCAACGCCCGCGCGTTGATCAAGCGCTTGTTCTTCGATCCGAAGCGCTATGACCTCGGCCGCGTCGGTCGTTACAAGATCATCCAGAAGCTCGGCCTCAAGCAGAGCGAAGATTCGCGCATTTTGACCAAGGAAGATTTGGTCGCCGCGACGAAATATCT
>DATLCA010000137.1:0-5563 GCA_035526605.1 Pyrinomonadaceae bacterium
ATTCGCGACACGACCGAGCTAGGCGTTGGAGAGATTACCGTCGTCACTGCTGGCACAAGTGACATTCCGGTTGCCGAAGAAGCCGCCCTCACGGCTGAGGCGATGGGCAACACGGTGAAAAGAGTTTGGGACGCGGGCGTCGCCGGCATTCACCGGATCCTGGCCGAACGTGAGCTGCTTCAGAACTCCCGGGTCGTCATAGTCGTCGCCGGAATGGAAGGAGCGCTGCCTTCGGTGGTCGGCGGGCTCGTCGCTGTTCCGGTGATAGCAGTCCCGACGAGCATCGGCTACGGAGCATCTTTCGGCGGCGTTGCCGCTCTCCTCGGAATGCTCAACTCGTGCTCGTCGAACGTGACCGTCGTAAACATCGATAACGGCTTCGGTGCCGGATTCGTTGCCAGCTTGATCAATCGGAAACAGACCTAGCGCCTTGAAGACTGACAGAGTGGGTTTGGTTTGGATTTCTCTTCAGGCATGGTTTTGCCTAATTTGGTTCCCGTGTATGACGCTCAATTCGGTGCCCTCCGTGTATTCGGTGTATTCCGTAGTTATGGTCTTAAAGCGAGGAACCAGAGAACCGTTCGGGCGGCGCGACCAGGAGGGGTGTAAAAACGTTACGTAATTTAGTACCCCGACCACGGTGACGCCCAATGCAAACCCAACCGAGAAAGTCAGTTTTTCCGACTGCCGTGTTCGTCTAGGGATCGATCAAAACGTAAAGCCGATCAGCCCAATCGGATCTGGCGTTGTGCAGAATTTCATATTGCACCCGGGCCATTTCGGGATTGCCGAGCTTCAGGTAGGTTCGTCCGAGATTGAATCTCGCCTTTTCGAACTCCGGGTCAAAACCGACGGCGCTGTTGAAAGCCTGCAGGCTGTCGTCGGGTTTGTTCAGTTCGAGATAGCTTTCTCCAAGGGCGTTGTAGGTTTTCGCGTCCGGCTTATAAGTCTTGAGCTGTTCGTAGATCTGCGCCGCCTCCGCATATCGCTTCACTTTGAAATACGCCGCGCCGAGACGCTCGAGGGCGTTGGCGTGATCGGGCTTCATCGTGATCGCACGCCGGTAAGCCAGGATTTCCTCGTCGGTTCGGTTCAGCCTGCCGAGGCTTAGTCCGAGCGAATATTGCGCGTCCGGGGTGTCTTCAACACGCAGAGCCTGACGGTAAGCATCGACCGCGTCTTTGTATTGGCCCAGGGCGAAACTCGACGCACCGATGTTGATGAACGCCTGACTCCATTCCGGCCGCAGCCGGGCGGCCTGCCGCGAAGCCTTGAGCGCATCCTGATGCCGGTTCAGAACGCCGTAACAAAATCCCGCCTGGTACCATGCCTCTGGATAATTTGGATCAAGCTCGACAGCACGCTCGAAGAATTGCAGAGCCCGTGCGTAATCGTCGCGCGAAAGTTGGGCGACGCCTTGCGAATAAAATCTCTCGGCCGCCGAGCGTTTGTTCTTTTGCGTTTCGGCGGTCAGTGACGAAATTGTCTGGAGCTCACTAACTTTCAGTTGAAGGATGCGCTCGGACGGGATTGCGAAATTCAAACTCTGCCCTTCCGCCGCCTGAAGGCTCGCGATACCGATAACCTGCCCGACCATGTTCACGACCGGCGAGCCGGATGAGCCCGGGCTTATCGGAGCGGTTATCTGAATGATCTTTCCGTAGCCGGAAATCTCGCGAACCGCCGACACGATGCCGTTCGAAACGCTTCCTTCCAGTCCGAAAGGATTCCCGACGACAACGATCGATTCGCCCTCTTGCGGAACGGTTCGCACGATCGGGAGCGGTATGGCTAGCTCTCGTGGAACATCGACCTGGAGCATCGCAAGATCGCCTTCACCGTCGATGGCGAGCACGCCTTTTACGACGAATTTCTTCCCGTCCATCAGATGGACCTCAACGCGACTCGATCTCTCGATGACGTGGCGGTTGGTGACGATGCGGTCGGGCGCGACGAAGAACCCGGAACCTCGTGACAAAGTGTTGCCTTTGCTGTCGAACGTCTCGATCGCGACCGACGACGGTTTGATCCGCTTCACGAGCTCCGGCAGAAAATCCTGCGCGGCTGCAAAGCCCGCCAGAAGGAGCGTCAAGATAAGGAGCTTTAGAGTGCTACGTACAGCCGGCATCGGAGGGCAAACTCTCAAGATTATAATGGCATTAGACACTTCCAACAAACAATTTGCTGTCCGCGATTTCATAGTACCGGATAAGCGGACTAAAATTTGTAATATGACAAAAAAGATCGCACTCGCCGCCGACCACGCCGGTTACGAGGAAAAGGAAAAGGTCAAAGCAACGCTGGATGAGCTCGGCATCGAGTACGTCGACTTGGGCACGACATCTACCGACTCTGTCGATTATCCGGACTATGCACAAAAAGTCGGGGAAGCGGTGTCGAAAGGCGAGGTGGAACAGGGCCTGCTCGTTTGTGGCTCGGGCACGGGAATGGCGATCGCCGCGAACAAAGTGAAGGGCGTCCGCGCTGCGGTCGCATGGAGTCCGGACATCGCGAGGCTCGCACGCCAGCACAACGACGCCAATGTTCTGTCCCTACCGGCCCGGTTTATGTCGGAGAGCGATGCGGCCGAGGTCATCAAGGCGTGGTTCGAAGCGGATTTTGAAGGCGGGCGTCATGAGAAGCGGGTGGAGAAGATCACGGAGTTGGAAAACGGATCGTGCTGATGGGGCTATGGGAGTCCGGCCGGTCTATCGGGTCCGATTCTTGAGCACCAAAGGTGCGGCCGTAATCTAGCCGGGGGCAACCCCCTGGAGGCGGCGGCTTCATTTAAGCCGCACCGCGGTGAAGTAATACATTGGAAAATTTACGCCGCACCTTTGCGGCTTGATTATCAAAACGATTTCCCAGGGCGTTCCCTCTGGCTAAATTATGGGCACCCCTTTGGTGCTCGGAAAATCCGCCGGTTTAACCGGTCAAGATGTGGGACTTCGCATGGCCGGATAAACTCCGCAGACCCGGTCGACCCGATAGACTCTCTTACCCGTGCCCGGCCTTCGCCCTCTCATCCAGTTCTTCCGGCGTAAGGTCTTCTTTGTGCGTCGCAAATCCCCAGTGATGTCCGAAGGGGTCTTCGAAGTGCCCGGACCGGTCGCCATAAAACTGATCTGACACCGGCTTCAAGACTTTCAATCCTTCAGCGATCGCCTTCTCTGCGAAGCTGTCGACATCTTCGACGTAAACGTACAAACTCACCGGCGTCCCGCCCAGCGTCTGCGGGCTGACGGCTCCCATATCCGGAAATTCATTCGCCATCATGAAGATCGCATTCCCGATTTTCATTTCGGCATGGGCGACCGTGTCGCCTTCGCCTATGCGCAAGATCTCTTCGGCCCCGAAGGCTTTCTTATAAAATTCCATCGCGGCCGCGGCATCTTTGCAGATGAGATACGGCGTTATTCCCTCGTAGCCGTCGGGAATCGGTTTTACTCCATTCGACATAAAAATTAATCTCCTTGTTTTGGAATTCACCAAATTTATTCCGGGCCCGGGACGAAAGTCAAACCGGTTTTGAACTGGCGAATACCGAGTCGTAAGATGAAGATTATGCAGTCATGCGATCACCTCGACACTATCGCGAATGTCACGCCGAGCGCCGACGGTTGTGAGGATTGTCTGAAGATCGGCGGACGCTGGGTCCACCTTCGATTGTGCGAGATCTGCGGCCACGTCGGCTGCTGCGACAGCTCACCCAACCGGCACGCGACAAAGCATTATCACGCGACGACGCACGCGATAATTAAGTCGTTCGAGCCGGGCGAAGAGTGGGGATACTGTTACCCCGACGACATGTTTTACGAAACGCTGCCCGAAGCTCAATAATGATGTCGCCGACAAAGATTCTTCTGCAGACAACGATCCCGCATACCGAAGACGACTGGCACATCGGCCGGTTCTCGCTCCTGGCGGCGCACCTCCGATCGCTGACGGATGCCGGCGGCTCGCCGCTTTACGACGTTACGGCCCGCGATCACGAAATGGACGAAACCGGAAATGATCCGGTGCTAAGCTCGCTTGGTGAATCTGATGTCGATCAGCTATGGCTCTTCGCCGTCGACACCGGCATCGGGCTGACGTCGGCCGATTGTTCCGGTATCACTAGCTTTAGAAAGCGCGGCGGCGGGATCTTTTCGACACGCGATCACTTCGACCTGGGATCCTCACTCTGCACGCTGGGAGGAATCGGGGCGGCCCATTATTTTCATTCCATAAATCCCGACCCGAATCCTGACCGAAACCGGCGCGACGATGTGGCGACGACAGATATCGATTATCCCAATTACCATTCAGGAGCCAACGGGGATTATCAGCAGATCGATGTGGTCGAGCCGCACGACTTGCTGCGGCGACCGGACGGATCACTCATTCAATTCTTTCCGGCCCACCCGCACGAGGGCGGTGTCGGAGTTCCCGACGAATCGGCCCGCGTCATTGCAGCGAGTACGAGCAAAGTCACCGGCCGGCCGTTCAATCTTATAGTCGCGTTCGAAAATTCCGTGGACCGGCATGGCAACAATTGCGGACGTGCGATCGCCGAGTCAAGCTTCCATCACGTCGCGGATTACAACTGGAACACGGATCTGGGCTGCCCGTCGTTTGTTGCCGAGGCGCCGGGCGATGGCTACAAGCGGAATCCGAAGGCGCTCGACGACATTAGGCAGTACGTTGCAAATGTGGCGGCGTGGTTGAGTCCACGATGAAAGAGGAAGTTTCCGCCGCGGATTTTGGCGGATGATGCGGATCTGAAAAGAATGGTTTGTTCAGATCCGCGACTGTAGTCTTTCTTCCCGGTCCGGGCAGATCGTGGCAAAAATAATCAAATGAACATGCTCAAAACTTTCCCCGAAATGGCGCTCGACGCATGGCGGCCGACGAAGAACACCTTGCACTTGTATTGTCAGATCGTGGGCAAGATCCGACTTGCGATGCATCCGCGGATAAATCATTGGTGGCATGTCCCCCTGTACGTCACCCCCCGGGGACTTTCGACACGCACGATCCCTTACACCGGCGGAAATTTCGAGATCGAATTCGATTTCAAAACTCACAGGCTGGAGATTCGAACAAGCGACGGGGCCGTCGAGGATTTCGCTCTTTACGACGGGCTGACAGTTGCCGATTTTTATCAGAGCTTGTTTTCCAATCTCGGGAAGCTCGGTATAGAACCAAAGATCCGTGCGATCCCGTATGAAGCTCCTTCTACGACCCCGTTTCCCGACGACGTGGAGAACAAGTCCTACGACAGAACATACATCGAACGATTTCACCAAGTGCTCGTCGCGGTGGACGATATCATGCAAGAATTTCGCGGGCGGTTCATTGGAAAGTCCACGCCGGTCCACATGTTCTGGCACAGCTTCGATCTGGCCCTGACCCGCTTTTCCGGGAAGCGTGTCACGCCGCGCGACGGCGCCGGCATGGTGGAACGCGAGGCGTACTCGCATGAAGTTATAAGTTTCGGATTCTGGTTCGGCGACGACAAGACGGTCCCGGCACCCGCGTTCTACTCGTACACCGCGCCCGAGCCGGCGGGCCTGACGGAGGA
>DATLCA010000138.1:0-1294 GCA_035526605.1 Pyrinomonadaceae bacterium
GAATCGCCGTATGTGTCTTCGCGAAGAAGAACCCCAATGAGAAATTCGAGAACATTGCGTATCGCGATCGGCTGCGTTCGGGTGTCCAACCATCTCGGCGTGATCATTACCGGTAATTTTTCAACAAGATCACGAATGATCTCGAACGACGAGCTGCCGGAACCGACGATGATCGCCGCCTTGAGCGACGTGACGGGAACGCGACTGGTGCGGAGCACTTCGTCGACTTGTTTTCTCGAAGCCAGGTGTTTCGAAAGTGTTTGATCGTTCGTGATCCCGCCAAGATAAATAATTTGTTTCGCGGATGTTTGGTCTATCAACTCGACAAAATTCAGAGCGGCGGCCTTCTCGAGCTTTTCGAAACTTGAGGACTCGTTGTCGCTCATCGAATGGATCAGATAGTAAGCGGCGTCGATGTCCTTCAGCTCATCGCTTACGGAAACGGCATTCAAGAAATCTATTTCGATAGCGGAGACGTTCGGGTGCTTATAGAGACCCTCGCGCGGGAATCGGTTCTTGTCCCTCACGGCACATATGACTTCGCATCCGCGTTCGACAAGTAGAGGCAAGAGGCGCTTTCCGATGTAGCCGTTCGCGCCGGTAAGAAGGACCTTCATTAAAGCTAGTCTACTCTTTTCGATTCCGAATCTCGGTCAGCACTTTTTCACCTCGCGGCGACAGGCGATATCCCGGACTCAGACTCTCAGTCAAACCAAGTGCTTTTAGTTTGCGAACCCAGGGTTTGAATTGAGGGATGCCGATGCCGAGTGACTCGGCGAGGAGTCCGGAGTAAGTGGCGGGCATGTCGTGGATCAGCTGGAGATATTCCCGCGTCCACGGGCCACGCTCGCTGCCGGTGTCGAGCTTTTTCAATTTCTGGATTATTTCGTTTAGCTCGACGTCGTCGAGTTCGTCTTTCTCGCGAAGGGACTTGCGTGGATCTTCGCCGGCCCAATGGACTCGGATTCGATAGATCGGATCATCGCGGTAGTTGATGCGTTCGAGAAGATCTTCGCGTGACGTGAAGCCGGCCGCGTGCGCGTCTTCGTCACTCACTTCGGATTCCGAAAGGACGTCGACGGCATCGATCCCGACTACTCCACCCTGCGTCATCTGCGTGCCGCCGGCTTTCGCTCCCGGCCGGCTCCAGCGACGGAAAAGAATGGTGATCTCACCGGATTTTATCTTCTCGATTATTTCATCCTTTAGGAGCATTGATATTTTTCAACCGCCACTTACGGCGTTGAAGATGTGAATCTCGTCGGACTTGATCGCCGTATTCAACCCATCGAGG